>NZ_JBSSBR010000004.1:0-132307 GCF_054059035.1 Thermostichus sp. MS-CIW-36 | reverse complement strand
CCGGGCTTGTTTTGTTCTCTGGTAGAGCAGAGCAGGCTCAGGGCTACTGAAAGCCCGCTCCGTACCGCTTAGCGGTCGGAGCCGGGTAGTTTACCTCCCACCATCCCTAGGGGGCTGGCGGCAACGAGCAAGAAATGGTGGCGATCCCTGGCCTCATCTCCCGAACAGGCTTGATAGCCTAGAGGAAGCGAGATGTGGATACCCATGTCAGATACTCCTGCGGTCTTGGTAGAGCAACTTCAAAAGCGCTACGGATCCACAGTGGCCGTGGCGGACGTCTCCTTTCAGGTGGAACCCGGCCAGATCTACGGCATTCTCGGCCCCAATGGAGCGGGCAAGACCACCACTTTGCATTGCCTCTGCACCTTGCTCCGTCCCGACTCAGGCCGGATAGAGGTGTACGGGATCCCGGCCAGCGAAAACCCCAAAGCGGTACGAGAAAAACTGGGGTTTGTCGCCCAAGAGGTGGCCTTGGATAAGGTGCTGACCGGGCGAGAATTGTTGCAGTTGCAGGCCGACCTCTACCACCTGCCGCGCCCCCTGGCCCAAGAGCGAATCGCTGCCGTCCTGGAGCTGCTGGGGCTGACCGACCGTGCCGACCAGCGCATCGGTACCTACTCCGGCGGGCTGCGCAAACGCTTGGATCTGGCGGCAGGACTGCTCCATCAACCCCAGGTGCTGGTCTTGGACGAGCCCACGGTGGGCCTGGACATTCCCAGTCGGTTGGCCATCTGGGATTTTCTGCGCCAACTCAAGAACACAGGGATCACGGTGGTGCTCAGCAGCCATTACCTGGAGGAGATCGACCTGCTGGCGGATCGGGTAGCCATCATCGACCGGGGCAAGGTGCTCGCCGAGGGAACCCCAGAGGAGCTGAAAACCCGCGTCGGCGGCGAGCGCATCACCGTCAAGCTGCAGGAATTTGCCCCGGCAGAACTGGCCCAGCGGGGTGCCCAACTGCTGGGATCCCTGCCCTTTGTCCAGAAGGTGGTGATCAACAGCGCCCAGGGCAACGCCCTGAACCTGGTGGTGCAGCGGAATGGGGAGGATCCCCTCAGCCAGATCCGCGCTCACTTGCAAGCTCATGGGCTGGAGGTGTTCAGCAGCACCCAATCTCGTCCCAGCTTGGATGATGTGTATTTGGCGGCAACCGGGCAAACCCTGATGGATGCGGAGCTGGCCGCTGCCGAGGCCAATCTGGGCAAAAAGAAAAAGTAACTTCATCCCCTCATGATCGAGCCCCATTGATCCCTGTACAAAGGCATATCGAGATATTTATTGGTTGTATTGGTTGATGGATTAGATACTGCATTCATTCATCACACATTCATTGATCACAACTCTACAGGAGCTTGGGTATGACCTCTGCCTCTTCCCCGGTTCAATCTAACCCGATCCCCCTTTTGACGGCTGACTTTTGGCAGGAGACCTTCGCCCTCACGCGCCGCTTGTTTATCCAACTGAAGCGTCGCCCCACAACCTTGCTGGTTGGCATTATCCAGCCGTTGCTCTGGCTAATTTTGTTTGGGGCTTTGTTTCAGAATGCTCCTGCCGGCATTTTCGGGGCCGGACAAAACTACACCCAGTTTTTGGGGGCGGGAGTCATTGTGTTTACGGCTTTTGGTGGAGCCTTGAATGCTGGGGTGCCGGTGATTTTCGACCGAGAATTTGGCTTTTTGAACCGGCTGTTGGTGGCTCCCCTCACCTCTCGTTTTTCCATTGTTCTCGCCTCTAGCCTGTTCATCGTCAGCTTGGCGCTGCTGCAGACGGCGGTGATTGTGGGGGCAGATTACGCCCTTGGGGCCGGGATCCCCGACGGGCCAGGCTTGGCGGTGGTGGCCCTGATCGTGGGCCTGTTGGTCTTGGGCTTTACGGCGCTGAGCTTGGGCTTGGCCTTTGCCATGCCGGGGCACCAGCAATTGCTGGCTTTCATCTTTTTGGTGAACTTGCCCCTGATCTTTTCCAGCACGGCCTTGGCTCCCCTGAGCTTTATGCCCACCTGGCTGCGTTGGGTGGCCAGCCTCAACCCCCTCACCTTTGCCATCGAGCCCATTCGCCATGTCTACCGCAGCGATAGCTGGAGCTGGGCCGATGTGGTGCTGCAGGCTCCCTGGGGCGATCTCACCCTGGCGGGATCCCTGGGCCTCTTGACGGGGTTTGTCGTAGTGTCGGTTCTGCTGGTGCAGGGGGTGTTGCGCAAAAGTTTGGCCTGAGCCTCTCTGCCCAGGCTGTGCCCCTCAAAGCCATCGGCGGGAAGCGGACTTCTCCATAGCCGCCTGTGCCTGCTGCACCAGAGCCAGGGGGCTGTCCTGAGCCGGGGAGACGCTTAGAGAGGGGGTAAGGCTGCGAGCCTGCAGGGCCATGTGGAGCTGCAGTTCGGTTACGTACTCCCGCAGGCCAAGGCCGGACTCAGCAGAAGAACGGCTCGCTGCCGAGGGGTGAGATGCAGACATCATGGCAAGGAGTCCCTCGCGAAATGGCCACCGTTGCTCTGCTAAGCTATCACGCCTGCCCCTTTTCTGAAGGTTCCAAAATGTTAGCTTTGATTAAGCTTTGAAATCATTCGGCCATGGTGGTGCTCAAGGATTGGCAGCGCTCCAAGTTGGATCCCAGCGACGATGCCCTCTTCTACAGCTATCCCCGCTTTGTGACCCATGTGGATTCTGGCTTCATCGGCCAGCTCACCGATCTGTACCGCGAGCATCTGCGGCCCCAGACCCGGATTCTCGATCTGATGAGCAGTTGGGTCTCCCATTTGCCGCCTGAGATGGAGTTTGCCCATGTGGAGGGGCATGGGATGAACCCGGAGGAACTGGCGGCCAACCCCCGGCTCAATCACTTCTTCATCCAGAACTTGAACCAAAACCCAGTTCTGCCCTTCCCCGATCACTCCTTCGATGCGGTGCTGAATACGGTTTCGGTGCAGTATCTGCAGCAGCCGGAGCAGGTGTTTGCAGAGGTGTATCGCATTCTAAAGCCCCAGGGCCTGTTCATCGTCAGCTTCTCCAATCGCATGTTTTTCCAGAAGGCGATCCAGGCTTGGCGGGACAACTCCGAGGCGGGGCGGGTGGAGTTGGTCAGGCGCTATTTTGAGTCAGTGCCGGGGTTTGAGGTGGTGAAAGTGATCCAGCGGCCTGCCCCTATGGGTTGGCTGGGCTTTTGGGCAGGCGGAGGCGGGGATCCCTTCTATGCCCTAATTGGACAGCGGACGGCGGGGTAGAATTCTCCAGCTTGCCTGTGGCGTGCAGGCGGGATCCTTGGAAATATCCAACAAGAACCCATCATCCATCAGCTTTTTCAGCTTTGCTATCCTCGCTACCCTCAGAGGGCTGTTTTGTTCTCCGGTCTTTCTGACAGTGCTTCTCCACAAAACGGCGATCCTTCCCCCCTACCCATCTCAGCAATTGGGGAGGCGGGGCTGCTGCAGATCGTGCAGCGCTACTGTCCGGCCCAGGTGGTGGGGGATGATGCGGCGGTGTTGGCTGCTCCGGAGGGGCAGTTGGTGGTGACAACCGATGTGTTGGTGGAGGGAGTTCACTTCAGCGATTTGACGACCCCGGCCCATGCGGTGGGCTGGCGCGCGGTGGCCGCCAATCTGTCGGATCTGGCTGCGATGGGATCCCGTCCGCAGGCGTTGGTGGTGGGCTTGGGCTTGCCGGGATCCACGCCGGTCGCTTGGGTGGAGGAGCTTTATCAAGGGATGCAAGCCTGTTGCGCCCGCTGGGGATGTCACCTGGTGGGAGGGGATCTGTGTCGGTCGCCGCATCGGTTCGTGGCGATCACGGCTTTGGGAAGGGTGCAGCCGGGGCGGGCTATTCAGCGCAGACGGGCTCAACCCGGCGATTGGCTGGTGGTGACAGGGCCGCACGGAGATGCGCGGGCAGGCTTGGAACTGCTTCTCCATCCTGAACAGGGATCCTCAGCCACGGCAGCCGAGCGCGAGCAGTTGATCAGGGCTCACCAATACCCACGCCCGCGACTGGATCTGTTGCCCCTCTTAGAAGGGATCCCGGATCCCTTGCGCATTGCCGGCATGGATACCAGCGATGGTTTGGCAGATGCCCTGGTGCAGGTGTGTCAGGCCAGCGGGGTGGCGGCGAGGATCGAGGTGGAGCGGATCCCGATTTCAGAAGCTTTGCGGCAGGCTTTTCCGGCCCAAGCCTTGGAATGGGCGCTCTATGGAGGCGAAGATTTTGAGCTGCTCCTCAGTGCCGAGGTGTCGGTGGCCAAGCATCTGTTGGAAGAATTGCCAGGGGCCGTTTGGATTGGAGAAGTGACAGGCTGGGATCCGCAGGGAACCGTCTGGCTGAAGGACGGGCAAGCCCTCAGTCGTCAGCAAGCCTTCCAGCATTTCTAAGAGGCGTTGTGCTGCAGGATGGTCACCCAAACTGCCAACAGTTGAAGACAAATCTACTTGTGGGGGAAAACAAGCTTCAGGAAGGATTCGGTAACCTAGAAGCGGAGAGAAGTTGAGATAAGGAAGCAAATTGACTTGGAATAGCTTCAGGCAACTGCTCAGAACTCGGCAGAACTTGGAGAAGCATTGGAGACTCTACTCATGAAAGCTATCTTAACAGCAGCCATTCTTGGCCTGGCCGGGATCCCTTCGTTGGCCCCCTTGCCCAGTTCGGCTCAGCCGCTGTTTGAATTGGGTGCCTACCGCCTTGAGCAGGGGACGATTATCCCGGTCGGCAGCCTGAGCAGCGAAGAGCCGCAATACTTTTACCCGGACACCGTTTATCCCCTGGAAGTGGCCGTTACTCAGAACATTTTTGACAGCCAGGGGCGCTTGGTGATCCCGGCGGGTAGCCGCGTTTTTGGACAGATGGAACCTGCACCGGGCGGATCCCGCTTTGTCGGTACTTCTATTGTTCTCGGCGGTCGTACCTACAGCCTACGGGCTTCCTCCAACATCCTCCACGACGAAAAGGATCCCCGTCAGTATTCGGCTGAGGCCATTGCTCAAGATGCAGCCATTGGGGCAGCCGCAGGGGCCATTTTGGGGGCCATCACGGGCGGAGTCTCGGTGGGCAATGTCTTAGGAGGCGCCGTGACCGGAGTGGTGGTGGGCAATGTTACCGCTCCCCAGGTGGTGGTGCTGCGCCCCGGCCAATCTTTCAATCTGACCTTGGAAGCTCCGCTGACGCTGTGAGGTTCCATTTGGAGGTGTTGATGGTCGGCGACTTGTGATTCACTGGGGATCAAGTTGCCGATCCCTGTTTTCATTTCATGGCTACTGAATCCAAGCCCACTCCCCCCCTCTCCTCCACTGAGCACAGGTTTACGGCTGGAGAGGAAAGCTTCACCTACCAAGCGCTGGCCGGTTGGCAGACCCTTTTTCAGCGGGAAAAACCGGTGGCCGAGATCTTTCACGTCGCCTATCTGAAGCAAGACTCTGCTGCCCAGCACCGCCCTCTCACTTTTGTGTTCAACGGTGGGCCTGGGGCAGCCTCTGCCTACCTGCACATGGGAGCGCTGGGGCCCAAACGGATTGGCTTCGGGCCCAATGGCAGTTTGCCTCCCTCTCCGGTGCGGCTGGTGGACAATGCCGAAAGCTGGCTGCCCTTTTCCGATCTGGTCTTTGTCGATCCGGTGGGGACAGGGTTCAGCCGCGCCCTGCCCAAGGATTCTCAAGACGCCAAAGATTCCCGGGAGAAATCCGATCCGGCGGCCAAACCCCCTCAGCCGGATGCCAAGGCGGAGGAGCCTCCTAAGGAATCACCTTTCTGGGATGTGGAACGGGATTTGCAATCCTTGGGCGAGTTCATTCAGGGCTTCCTTTCCCGATACAAACGCTGGCTTTCCCCCATTTTCATTGCCGGCGAAAGCTACGGTGGGTTTCGGGTGGCGCGGCTGGCCAAGGAGCTGCAATCCAAGTTTGGCGTAGGCTTGTCGGGGGCCATTCTCATCTCGCCTGCACTTGAGTTTGGGTTGCTGGAGACCAACGATTACAACCTCAGCACTTGGGCAACGCTTTTCCCTTCCTACGTAGCTACAGCAGCTCATCATGGACGGTGTGGCTGGGGGGAGGATTTGCAGATCCTGCTGCCCAAAGCAGAACGCTTTGCCCGGCAACGTCTGCTGCCCCTCTTGGCTATGGGAGAGGCGATGCCAGAGGCAGAACGGCAAGCGGTGTATCAGGAGATGGCGGCAGGGATCGGCTTATCTCCAGAGTATGTGGCCCACAAAGGCGGGCGGATCGATATCGCCAGTTTTGCCCGCGAGCTGTTGCGGTCGCAGCGACTGGTGCTGGGGCTTTACGATGCTTCTGTAACCACGGTGGATCCCTTTCCGGATCGGCCTACCTTTGAGGGATCCGATCCCACCTTGGATGGGCTAGATCGCTTGTTCACGGCGGCCATCAACAGCCACTTGCGGGAGACCTTGCAAGTAGAAACGGAGTTGACCTATCACCTGCTGAACCTAGAGGTGTTCAAGTCCTGGCGGTTCACCCCAAAAGGAGAGTTGAAGCAAGGATTCATCGGCGCAATGGATGAGCTGCGCAGCAGCATGGCCCTCAACCCCCACATGCGGGTGAGCATTCATCATGGTTTTTACGACCTGGTCACTCCCTACTTTGCCTCGAATCACCTGGTGGATTTGATGAAGTTGGATCCACGGTTGAAGGCCAACCTCACCCTACGTCATTATCGCGGCGGACACATGTTCTACACCTGGGATCCCTCGCGATTGGAGTGGTTTACAGAAATGCGTGCGTTCTACTCAAAAACGGCTTCGGGCTCAGAGTTGCAAACTCTGCGCTAAGCAACTGGAGGATTGAGGCTCTTGGAAGCCTTAGCCGAGAGACTTGCCACAGCAGGTTTGCATATACATTGCATATACATATATTGATAAATATATTGATAAAATTGGATAAAATTGCATTGCCTTGACATCGAGAATCAGCCCTGATAGCATCTAGCCATGTTGGCCAGCCTAATCCTGTTCAGTTTTTGAACAAGAGCGGGGGAACCATTTCGGGGGCTTACTCTGAGCAAACGCCAGGGAGAGCATCTCTTAGCTCTAGCCCGTCAGCTAACCCCGTCGGCACTAAGAGGTGGCTACAGAGCTGTACGTCTGCCCTAGAGGGATTTTGCGTACATCGACTGGATGCCTTATCACGAACTGAGGAATCACGCCTTGGATTTCTTGGAAAGATCTTACAAGTCATAGCCTGAAAGTGACAGCCCAACCAAAGGGCTCACTTTTATGGTTACAAGTTAGGTTGAGACACTTCCCGACTGCTCTGCGCCGCTTCCGCAACCACCCCCGGCCCAAGGAAGAGAAAAGCTGGGAAGCAAGGCAACGGGACAGTTTCACTCTTGACTTGAAGTGACTATAGGTCTGAGAAGTGCTCCGCAACCCCTATTCTCGCAGCCAACGGGTGGTGCCATCTTTTTGATCGATGAGGGTGATGCCCAAGGCTTTCAACTGATCCCGAATGCGATCTGCCTCTGAAAAGTTTTTCGCCTTACGGGCTGCCGAGCGCTGCGCAATCAGCTCCTCGATCTGCTCTTCTCGGATGAGTTGGTTCTCTCCCTTTTCAAAGTGAAGTTCCCCGTTTGTAGCTGCTTCTGTGGATCCCTCGAATTCGGAGAATGAGGGCCAACAGAATCCCAGAGTAGCCAAAATCTCCAGCAGAGCGGCGCTTTTTTGCCTCAGGGCCTGAGGCTCTAGGTGGGTTTGGCCTTGATGGGTGAGCAGGTTGTGTTCGCGGGTGAGTTCTTTGGCCAATTCAAAGGCGATAGCCAGCGCTCCAGGGGTGCCAAAATCATCGTCCATGGCAGCTTGGAAGGTTTGCATGGCCTCAGCATCAGGGGATCCCTTTTCTTCTTTGCAGAAGTGCTGGGCACAGTGGATCCCTTTCTGGAGGGTTTCCCAGCCACGGCTGGCTGCCTGCATGGCTGCCTCGGTGAGGTCAATCGGGCTGCGGTAGTGGGTCTGCAACAGGAACAGCCGCAAGGCCATGGGGTGATAGACGGCGAGGGCCTGTCGCAGGGTGGTGAAGTTGCCCAAAGATTTGGACATTTTCTCGCCGTTGATGTTGAGAAAGCCGTTGTGCATCCAGTATTTGGCCATCGGCTTGCCGGTGATTGGCTCCGATTGGGCCAGCTCATTTTCGTGGTGGGGGAAAATCAAATCTGCCCCGCCGGCGTGAATGTCGATGTGATCTCCTAGGGTCTCTCGCACCATGGCGGAACATTCGATGTGCCAGCCCGGTCGTCCCCAACCCCAAGGGGAGGCAAACCCCGGCTCAGAAGGGGGGGCCGCTTTCCAAAGGGCAAAGTCGAAGGGATCCTGTTTGTCGGCTCCTTCTTCTCCTACCCGGCCACTGGCTCCCGCCTCCATCTCCTCCAGTTTTCGACCGGATAGCTGGCCGTAATCCGGGAATTTGCGGACAGAGTAGTAAACAGAGTACTGAATAGAGGTGGGGGTCTCCGGCTTGTGCCCGGTTTGCCGGAGGGAAGACGGGTCGGTCTGGTGTCGAATCGGATCCCGTACCCGGTAGGCAAAGCCTTTGAGCTCCAAAGATTGGATCAACTGGAACATGGCTTGCAGCGATTGCGTTGCCCTGGGGTAGAGATCGGCCCGCTTGATGTTCAGGCGATCCATGTCCTGGAAATATTCGGCGATGAAGCGTTCCGCCACCGCCTGCATCGATTCGCCACGTTCCAACGCCCGCTTGAGGATCTTGTCGTCCACATCGGTAAAATTCTGCACATACTTCACTCGGTAGCCGCGCCACTCCAAGTAGCGACGCACCATGTCCCAAACCACGTAGGTACGCGCATGGCCGAGGTGGCAGAGGTCGTAAACCGTTACACCACAGACATACATCCGCACCAGGGGCTTCTCCTCCGCAACTGGAGCTGCAGATCCCTGGGAATTGCCGACGGAAACGGATTGAGATCCACCTGCTGCCAGCGGCTGAAACACTTCCTTGCGGCGAGTCAATGTGTTGTAGACAACCAAATCCATTGATATCCCTAGTTTGTAGTTTCAGCTACAGCAAAACAGGCTTTGTCTTCCAAAAAAGTACGATGGCACATTTTATCCTGAATCGGATAAGGCTCGACAAAATCTCAACGGGCCAAGGGCTGGAACCATTGTGGGGCAAGCATTTTGGCTGAAATTACCTGCCAAGACTTGTCTAGATTTGTTAACTACGGTACTCTAACCTGAGTGCGAGCCAGCCTGTTCATTAGCGAGCTCCACCCCGGCTTGAGTCACCCCTGGGGTGCTCGGTGCCAAGGGGCTTGTGCCCCTCATTTTGACATCTTCTTCTCTTGCACTCTAGTGTCAGCCTGTTGGTGTGAGGATGCCTTTAAAACCCACTTTCCCAAGTCCCCAAAAGGGGGAGCCGGATTTCCGCGGTGCTGCCGTGAGCACCCTTTTCCCCCCACCCCCAAAGGGGATCCCTTCAGAACAGTCCTGGACTTCTGCGGATTCATCTGCCGAGGAAGCCTATCTTCTGGAGTGGGCTCCAGCCCCTCTCTCTGGGCGGTCGAAGCCAAGATGGGTTGGTTTGGCCCTCTCTCTCAGCTTAACGGGCCTGGTATGGCTTCTGAAGCTGGAGGCGGATCCCTGCGCAGAAGCTGGGGAAGAGCAGCTGCCGGCCACCCCCAGGTGCCCAACCGAGCCTGAGACAGCCCATCCAGAGCCGGGGGATTCTGCTCCTGCGCGTCGGGGATATCCGGCTTGGGCCACCGGTCTTTTGCTGATGCTGGGCTTAGCCGGGGTCGCCACCCTACAGCAGCGACAGTTGAGCCGCCACCCTTGGGGATCGCTATCTCCGGCTGTAGAGCCGATCCCTCCCTCTGTGCATACGCTATCCGGCGCTCTGCAGCAAAACTACGAGCAGAAAAGGGAGCAACTGCGCCAAGCTTTCGCAGAAAGACGGATCCCGACAGGAGAAGGGCCTAGAGGCATCCTGGAGCATGAAATTCAGCCGGGGGAAACCCTCTGGCAACTGACCCAGATGTATCAGCTCGACGCGGCTGCCATCACCGTCTCCAACGGTATTCAGGCCAGTACTGAGCTGAAGCCGGGGCAGAAGCTGCTGATCCCCAGCCAACCGGGATTGATCTACACCGTCAAGCAGGGAGACACGCTGGAGGACATTGCCAACCGCTACCAAGTTCCCCAGCAGCGGATCATCGAAGCGACTCCCCTGGAGCGCCCGGAATATCTGCGCATTGGCCAACGCCTGCTCATCCCCGGCGATGTGGGCGAGTTGATCCAGCGTCAGAAGGAGATGATCGCTGCCCAGAAAGCTCGCGAAGAGGAAGAGCGCCGCCGGCAGGAAGAGGAAGCCCAACGCCAAGCCGAAGCCCAAGCCCGATTACAGGCCGAGCAGCAACGCCGGGCCCAGCAGATGGAACAAGAACGGCAAGCCCTCTTGGCCGGTGGATCCCTGACCCACACGGTTGGAGCCGGTGACACCATCGAACGGATCGCCGCCCGCTACGGGGTAACTCAGCGGTCTATTATTCAAGCCAACAACTTGCGCAATCCCCATTGGCTGCGCATTGGCCAACGCCTTACGATTCCGGCGCCGGGTACGCAGCCCACCCCTGCTCCTGCCCGACGAGCTCAGAGCCAGCCACAAGCTCGGCCAGCGCCGCCAGCGCCCCCTCCAGCTCCTCCTCAGGCCCGCAGCAGTGGGTTTATCTGGCCGGTCTCCGGGCAAATCACCTCTGGCTTTGGCTACCGTCGCGGTCGCCTTCATGCAGGGGTAGATATTCCTGGCCCCGTGGGATCCCCCATTGTAGCCGTTCAGGAGGGAGTGGTGATCTTCGCGGGGAATGCTGGGGATGGCTACGGCAATCGAGTGGACATTCGCCATCCCAACGGAATTGTTACTCGCTATGCCCACGGCCATCAGATTTACGTTTCCACAGGCCAGTACGTGCAGCAGGGGCAGACAATCATGAGCCGCGGCAGCACTGGCTGGAGCACAGGGCCGCATCTGCACTTTGAAGTCCGCCCCGGCGGGGGCGCGCCTGTGGATCCCCGGCCCTATCTGCCCTGATCCTGTCCCAAAGCGAGACTACACAGAACAGCCAGCCTGGCCATAAATTGCTAGCCTAAAGACAGCTACCCTAAAGACAGCAAACTCCAGACCGTAGGAACACGCCGATGCAGTGGGTGAACGCGCTCTCCCAGCTCCCTTCCCTAGAAGCGGCTCTGCGGCAGGTGGTGGAGGAAGCCAAGGCCAAGCTTCAGGCGGCCCAGCTGAAAAGTGCCTTGAGTCGGCAGGTGCAGACGGTGGGATCCGGCAGCTTGCCGGGGCTGCTGACGGGGTATGTCCCCTCTCAGCCGCTGCGGCCCAACCTGGGGGTTTTGTTTGTGTCGGCGGCCTTTGCCAGCGAATACATCCGGGTGTTGCCATTGCTGTCGGGGCTGCTGGAGGTGGACGTTTTGATCGGCTGCTCCGGGGGTGGCATTGTGGGTGGCGGGCATGAAATTGAGGATGGCCCGGCTCTCTCCTTGTCTTTGGCGGTCATGCCGGAGGTGGTGCTGCATCCTTTTCATCTGCGGGGGAACCAATTGCCAGACTTGGATGCGGCTCCTTCTGCCTGGGTCGATTGTGTTGGGGTTTCGCCGCAGAGCAAGCCTCATTTTCTGCTCTTGGCCGATGGATTTTCCTCTGGCATCTCAGAGTTGCTGCAGGGGTTGGATTTCGCCTATCCGGGATCAGTCAAAGTGGGGGGATTGGCCAGTGGGGGCCGCGGCCCTCGGGGCAATGCTCTGTTTTTGCTGGATGCGCGTACCCTCACACCTCGGCGGGAGCTGTATCGAGAGGGCACAGTGGGGCTAGCGCTCTACGGCAATGTGGTGCTGGATGCAGTGGTGGCCCAGGGGTGTCGCCCCATTGGGGATCCCTTGCGGGTGACGGAAGCAGAGGGGAATGTGATTCTTGGCTTGGAGGGTCGCCCTCCTCTAGCGGTTTTGCAGGACTTGGCAGAGCGGCTCAGTCCCGTGGATCAGCGATTGGCCCGCCACTCTCTCTTCATCGGCCTGCTGATGGATGAGTTCAAGTCGGAGCCGACGCCGGGAGATTTCCTCATTCGCGTAATCTTGGGCGTTGATCCGCGCGTGGGGGCGCTGGCCATCGGGGATCAGGTGCGCCCTGGCCAGACGGTGCAATTTCATCTGCGGGATGCCCAGACTTCGGCAGAAGATCTGCGTTGGGCCCTCAGCCGCTATTGTGCCGAGCGCAACTTGAGGCAAAGCCCCTCTCAACCGAGGCCGGAGCCTTGTGGGGCGTTGATGTTCTCCTGTTTGGGGCGAGGCAAGGGCCTGTACGGCACTCCCGATTTTGACTCGCAACGGTTTCGGGAATTGCTTGGAGAGCTGCCCTTGGGGGGGTTCTTTTGCAATGGTGAGATCGGCCCCGTTGGGGGATCCACCTTTTTACACGGCTACACTTCCTGCTTCGGGATCTTCCGGCCCGCCCACTAGGGGTGGATCCCTCGCCCTAAGAGCCGGCGAAATTGGATAGACTGGGGATCCCATGTCAACAGCTTGGTCAAGGATTTCTCATGCAGCTTCATCTTAGCGAGCCGCCACTCACTCAAGGGGAATGTGCCCTGGTCTATTGCTTTGCCGCTTCCGGCGGGAATGGCCGCTTTCCTCTGCCCCCTGAGATCGCCTCTTGGGATGAAAAGGCGTGGTCAGGGCTGGTGGCGGAAACCGTTCAGGAGCAGGGGTTTCAGGGGAAGCCGAATAGCAGTGTTGCCCTGCGCCTGACAGGAGAGATCCGCAAACTGGTGTTGGTGGGGCTAGGGGATCCCGCCGCCCTAACGCTAGAAGCCCTACGACGGGCCACAGCCAACGGCCTGCGCCAGGCTCACAGCCTAAAAGCCAAGCAGGTGATGCTGTCTTTGCCGGAGACGGGGTTGGATCGGGTGCGCGTGGTTCAGGCGGTGGCCGAAGCCTGCCTACTGGTGGCGCACCGGGACAATCGGTTTAAATCTTCAGCCAAAGGGGAAGAGGAAAACAGCTTTTCTGTGCAGGAAGTAACCCTTTTGGTGCCGGGGCTGGCCCAGGCCCGTTCTGACTACGAGGCCGCGCTGCGGCGGGCCATTGAGATGGCGGCAGGAACCATCTTGGCTCGGGAATTGGTGGCTGCCCCCGCCAACATTGTTACTCCTCTCGCCCTGGCCGATACCGCCCGCCAACTGGCCCAGGAATATGGCCTAGAGGTGGAGATTCTGGGACAGGAAGAATGCGAAGCTCTGGGGATGGGGGCTTTTTTGGGTGTGGCCAAAGCCTCTGATCTGCCGCCCCAGTTTATTCACCTCACCTACAAGCCGGCACAAGGGGATCCCGTCACCAAATTGGCCCTGGTGGGCAAGGGGCTGACCTTTGATTCCGGTGGGCTGAACATCAAAACCGACTCCCGCAGCATCGCCATGATGAAAACCGATATGGGGGGAGCAGCGGCAGTTTTGGGAGCTGCACGGGCCTTAGCCGCCCTCAAGCCGCAAGTGGAGCTGCACTTCATCGTCGCCGCCACGGAAAACATGATCAGCGGCCATGCCATCCACCCAGGGGATATCCTCACCGCCTCTAACCAAAAGACCATCGAGGTCAACAACACCGACGCAGAAGGTCGCCTCACCTTGGCGGATGCACTGGTGTTTGCGGAAAAGCTGGGCGTCGATGCCATCCTCGATCTGGCTACCCTGACCGGTGCCTGTGTGATTGCCCTGGGGGAAGAAATTGCCGGCTTGTTCACCCCGGATGAGACGTTGGCCCAGGAGCTACAGCAAGCTGCCAACCTTTCCGGCGAAAAAATCTGGCGCCTGCCGCTGGAAGAAGGCTACTTCGAGGGTCTCAGCTCCATTGTGGCCGACATGAAAAACACCGGCCCCCGCTCAGGGGGATCCATCACCGCTGCCCTGTTCCTGAAGCAGTTTGTGGAGAAAACCCCTTGGGCCCACCTGGATATAGCAGGCCCCGTTTGGACAGAGAAGGATGCAGGCTACAACAACAAAGGGGCCACCGGTTATGGGGTGCGCACCCTGGTGGAGTGGGTCTTGGCGCGGCAAGCCGCAGCAGCTTGCTCATAACCCCGCCTTTCTGGACGTTGGGCCTTGAAAAAGCATCTACTGAGGGAGGAGCCAAGGGCTGCTTGGCTGGAGCTGTCCGATCCCTAAAATAGGCTTAAAAAAGAGTCTAGGTATTGAGTAGCACTTTGCAAGGCTTCCCCTCAGGGAATAGGATCCCCGCATCAAAGTAGCTGGCACAAGGCCCCCTGCGCCGGATCCTCCCATGAAAGACCTTTACCGCGAGCTGGAATTACAGCCCAATGCAACTCTAGAAGAAATTAAAGAGAGCTACAGGCGGCTTGCCAAAGAATACCATCCCGATAAACTTCACCCAGATACACCTGTTAAGGGGCGGCAGTACATTGAGGAAAAGTTTAAGTCTATTCAGGAAGCATACTCGGTCCTGAGTGATCCTGTGAAGCGAAAAGCCTATGACTCCCAAAGGCTTTCCCAGACTTCGCCCACAAAAGGGAGCGGGTATGACCAAGACTTAAAAGCAGAACGCGGTTACAGCACACAAGATGGCAAACCTTGGCCCTTTGACTTCGACAAGATAAAGGAAGCTGCAGAAGAGATAGAACGTCGTAAGAAAAACATCGAGGCCAACTATAACCAAAGAGTAGAGCAAGTTAAGTCTGAGTTAAGGAGAAACTTGATCTCTATTGGAATAAAACAAGAGGAAGCTAAAATTGATCATACCTTTGCCACCAAAAGTGACACTATACTGGGTGCCCTCTCGCTTTTAGTCCTGAGCTTGTTCATTGGTGCCTTAAGTAGCTCAATCGGGCTTGTGCTCTTTCTAATCTCAGTTATTAGTCTTTTTATGGCCATTTTTGATAAAGGATATAGCAAGTCGCAAGTTGAGAGCGCTAAGAAGCCACAGGAAGAGGCAAAATCAGTAATAGCCCAGATAGAGAAAGATAGGAACTCGAAGCTTTCCCAGCTTGAGCTTCACTGTAGAAGTAGGATCGATCATTTTAAAGCTGTCCCTATCGAATCTATATCCCCATTTTATAAGTGGGCTGAGTGGGGAGGATCAGCTATTTTTGCTAACTGCAATGAAGGAAAAGGCAGATGCTAAAAGCCTAGAAGAAAACTTGAAGATAGCGGCTGGAGTTGCTGTGGGTATTGGCATACTAGCCGCCTTATTTGGGCTGGGAGGTGGATTTCACCCATTCTGAATCTCAAGAAGAGGCAAAACACTGCTTCATCTCCTGCAGCACCTGGGCATCTTGAGAGGCCGTTCTCGCGCCCGCTTGAGCAGCCCAGCACTTAAGACTCTCGATTTGGTCGCGGGCAATCGAGGCCAAAGGCACGGTTTCGCGGATGGCCTGCAGGATATCCTCTTGGGTAAAGTCCCGCCGAGTGCTGCTGCCACTGCCCCCAAAGGCGTTGTACATGGCATCTACGATGGCTTGCTCGATCTCGGCCCCGCTGAAGTCCTGAGCTGTGGCTGCCAAGGCTTCCAGGTCGAACTCCCGCAGGCGGCTGGGGCGCAACCGCTGCAAATGCACCCGGAAGATCTCTTTGCGCTCAGCGTGGGTGGGCAGGTTCAAGAAGAAAATCTCGTCAAAGCGGCCCTTGCGCAACAGCTCTGGCGGCAGCAGCGGCACGTTGTTGGCAGTGGCCACAATGAAAACGGGGCTGGTCTTCTCCTGCATCCAGGTAATCAGGCTGCCAAACACCCGGCGGCTGGTACCAGAATCTCCATCGGCACTGCTGGTGATGTTGCCAAAGGCTTTGTCGATCTCGTCGATCCAAAGCACGCAGGGGGCCATCGCCTCTGCCAGTTGGATCATCTGCCGCACCCGGCTTTCCGACTCGCCGACGATGCCGGCAAACAGCCGCCCGGCATCCAATCTCAGCAGGGGCAGCCGCCACTCATTGGCGATGGTCTTGGCGGAGAGGGATTTGCCGGTGCCCTGGATCCCGACCAGCAGCACGCCCTTGGGGTTGGGCAGGCCATAGCGACGCGCCTCTTCGGTAAAGGCTTCTTGCCGCACTCGCACCCAGGCCTTGAGGTTATCCAGGCCCCCCACACTTTTGAGGGTCTCGCGGGCGGTGAAAAACTCCAGGATGCCGGTTTGGCGGATGGCCTGCTTTTTCTCCTCCAGCACCAGGTCGATATCGGCTTCGTTGACCTCCTGCTTGGCGGCCAAAGCGCGGGCCAAAACGCGGCGGATACGTTCTCGGCTCAGTCCCTGACAAGCTTTGACCAGTTGCTCGCGGGCCAGAGGGGTGAGCTTGAGTTTATCTGGGGCCACGTAGAGCTGGATGAGGCGGCTGATCTCTTCGCTATTGGGCAAGGGAATATCGACGACGGTGACCTCCTCTGCCAGGTCGCTGGGCACTTCCAGGGTGTGGCTGAGCAGGATCAGCATCTTGCGGGTGCGTTTTAGCTCGCGGCTGAGGTTTTTCAGCTCCCGGATGATGGGAGCGTTTTTGTCGCTGGTGGCGTTGCGCAACACAAAGTGCAGATCCCGCAGCACAAAGAGAGTGTCCTCGTTGGGGGCAGAGCGCCACACCCGCCCCAGAGCTGCCATGATGGAGCCCCGATCCTCGCCTGTATCTTGCCAGCCCCGCACCAAGTCCCAGAACAACAATTGCCGCGGTGGGTCTGTCCGTCTGGCTACTTGGGTTAGCACGGCATCGGCAGGCTCTTCTTCTGGAGAGACCAAGTAAACCAGGGGGTAGCGGGCCCGGATCATCAAATCCAGCTCTGTCACCAGCCCTGCTTGCAGCTCCGCCGGGATCTCGACCAGGGCAGGATCCCTGCTGTCTGAATTTGTTTTTCTTGCGGCTTCTGTCATCGCCTCTGGAGTTTAGAACATCCTTACTTCATCTTCCTCTCACTTGTTCAGAAACCATTTGGATTGGAACAGCCAATAAGCAGCAAAATGCTCACGGTTGAGCTTCACGGTTGATCTTTAGGATAGGGCAGGGATCCCTTGCAGTTCGGCCAGCATGGTGCGGGCTGTCTGGGTGGGATCGGCAGCTTCCATCAAAGCACGCACCACGGCTACACGGGTGGCCCCAGCTCGACGCACCTCGGGCAGGTTGTGGGGATCGATGCCGCCGATGGCAAACCAGGGCAGGTGGGCTTTCTCGGCAGCCAGGCGCACGTACTCCAGGCCGGCGGGGGGTTTCTCCGCTTTGGTGGGGGTGGGGTAAACGGGGCCGACGCCAATGTAGTCCACGTCGCTGTTCAGGGCTTGGGCCAGCTCTTCGGCGTTGGTGGTGGACAGGCCAATGAGCCGCTGGGATCCCAGCAGTTGTCGGGCTTCAGCCACCGGCAGATCCGTTTGGCCCAGGTGTACCCCATCTGCCTGGCTGAGCAGAGCCAAATCCACGCGGTCGTTGACGATCATCAGCGCCTGGTAGCGGTCGCACAGCTGCCGCAGCTGTTTGAGATCCTGCAGCATCTCGCCGTCGGGGAGGTTTTTGCGGCGATATTGCACCAGGGTCACCCCGCCCCGCAGGGATTTTTCCACCACCTCTAGCCAGTGGGGCACAGGGCTGGTCACCAAATAAAGATGGGCTGCCAGGAGACGCTGCCGCAGGGATCCGCCCAGCAGTTCACTTTCCAGGACGTAGAGCCGATAGCGCATGTCTTTGGCCAGCTTGGCCAGGCCAGGGGCCACCCAGTGGTGGGATTCGGCCAACTTGCCGTATTCTTCCAACACCCGCAGGGCTTCTTGCACACGGCTGCAATTGGCTTGCAAGAGATGGCGGAGATCCCGCCGTTGCTCCTCTTGGGGGTGGGAGATCTGGGTGCCTGGATCGGCGGGGGTATCGCGGGCCAAACGCAGGGGATCGCTGTGCCAGCGGGCTAGGGCTTGGCGCATGGCCTTGCATTCGGCAGAGAGCTCTCCCTCTTCCAGGCCGAAACGAAACCATTCTTCCAATACCCGTAGTCCTTCACGAGCTCGATCGAGGTTGGCATCCAGAATACGGGCGACGGCCTGGGGTTTCATGTTCCCTATACGTGGGAAGAGAGTTGCTTAATTTTTACCAAAAAAATGCGCCTAAAGCCCCGTCCTACCCTTAGCCGGAAGCAAGTCAGTAGGGTGGAGAGTAGTCAATTCACTGTAAATCGGAATGGTTTCCCTGAGGCTGTCCTTGGCCCTGAGGAGAAAGAGGGTGATGCCATAAGGCGTTAAGAAAGGCTTGCTGCGGCGTGTGTCCCCAGGCGAAGGCCCGTGGGCCGGCCCCTTCCGGCAAGTAGGCCCAAGCATAGCGCTCGCAGGCGGGAAAGTAGCGGATCTCCCACCAAGTTCCCCCTACAGGCACATCTTTCACTGCCCGCAAGAAAGGGCCGCGATGGCGGGCGAGGCGCTCTTCCACAAAATAGGGGCCTTCGAGCTGAAGGGCCTCTACCGCTGCAATCAGTTCGGCTCGTTGTCGCTCATTTCGGATCATCTCCCGGGTTCCCCTCTTGGATTGGCTCTATTCTATGAGGAGATTTCTGGTGAGCTGGGGGATCCCTCTTGATTCAGCCCAGATTGCGCCTACGGCAAGCTGTGGGAACCCAATGGAATCCGACAAACCCACCGCAGGTGCTGTGTCTGAGCAATGGACACGGGGAAGATGAGGTGGGCAGTCGCCTTGCTGTTGCCCTAGTCCAACTGGGGATCCCGGTGCAAGCCTTGCCGATTGTGGGAGAAGGGACAGCCTATCAACGCCAAGGGATCCCACTGCTACCCATTGCCCAGGCGATGCCATCGGGGGGGTTTATCTATCAGGATTGGCGGCAGTTGTGGCGGGATTTGCGGGCCGGTTTGCTGGGGCTGACGGGGCGGCAATTGGCGTTGGTTCGGCGGGCAGCAGCCCAGAGGAACCTGGTGCTGGCCGTGGGGGATATTGTGCCCTTGCTGATGGCATGGTGGAGCGGGATCCCCTACGCCTTTGTGGGCACGGCCAAGTCGGACTATTACTGGCGGGATGAAGGGGGTCCCTACCGACACCCCTGGATCCCTTTTGGGCAGCCGATTTCCGATTACCTGCCCTGGGAGCGCTGGCTGATGGCCCACCGACGCTGCCTGGGTTCTTTTTTGCGGGATGAGCTGACAGCTACAGCTTTGCAAAAACGGGGCCTAAGGGCCTTTTACCTGGGCAACCCGATGATGGATGGCCTAGAGCCACGCGGGACATTGCCTTTGGATCCCCACCGACCGGCCTTGCTGCTCTTGCCCGGATCCCGTCCGCCGGAAGCCTATCGCAACTGGGCTCTGATGATGCAGGTGGTGGAGCGGCTCCCAAAGGAGCTGCAAGTCTATGCTGCCCTCAGCCCCAACCTGGAGCGAGACCCGCTTCAGGCTTGGATCCCATCTCAGCGCAGCGATGTGCTTCTGGTTTGGGGGGACTTCGGGGCCTGTGCCCAACGAGCAACAGTGGTGCTGGCCATGGCGGGAACGGCTACCGAGCAATGTGTAGGCTTGGGAAAACCGGTGGTAACCCTGCCGGGAGAAGGGCCCCAGTTTACCCCGCGCTTTGCTGAAGCGCAGACCCGTCTTTTGGGATCCGCCGTCCACCTGACCTCAGTGGAGCAGGCTCCCGCCGTGGTTGGCCGGATTCTGGAACGCCTGGCCGCCGATCCCAACTACGCGGCTGAGTTGCGGGCCCATGGACGCCGCCGCATGGGATCCCCAGGGGCCGCCCGGCGCATTGCCGCTCAACTTCGAGATTGGCTCAAGCCATCCGGCCCGGTTTTGGAACCGTTCGAGCCAGGTATATCGTGAAATAGAGAACGAGCGATTCAAAAGCCTGACTGATTTCCGTTGGATCCAGTTTTCCGTTTTATTTAGCATTTAATGATGTCAAACCTTTTGGGGTTGGAGAGCAGTTGGTGGATCCCTTGCTATGGGTGGGCGGGAACAGCTTTGGCCATTCCCTGGGCAACGGGGTGGGTCAAGCGCAGTGGCCCGCGTCCGGCAGCTTACCTCAACATCCTTCTGACTTTTGCCGCCTTTGCCCATGGCCTTTGGCTGTTGCGGCAGGTTTGGGGTCGGGATCCCCAGATCCTGAACTACCCCTGGTTTCGGGTGGCCGATCTGGATTTGACCCTGTCTTTGGAGATCTCGCCCCTGACAATGGGGGCCGTCGTCTGGATCAGCGGTTTGAGCTTGCTGGCCCAGATCTATGCGCTGGGGTATTTGGATAGGGACTGGGGCCTGGGTCGCTTTGCCGCCCTGATGGGCTTTTTCGAGGGGGGAATGACAGGGATCGCCCTCAGTGACTCGCTGTTTTTCAGCTATGCCCTGCTGGAGATGCTCACCCTTTCCACCTATTTGCTGGTGGGCTTTTGGTACGCCCAGCCTCTGGTGGTGACGGCGGCGCGGGATGCGTTTTTAACCAAGCGGGTAGGAGATCTGCTGCTGCTGATGGGGGTGGTGGCGGTTTCCAACTTTTCTGGGGCCTTGACGTTTTCCGACCTGCGGGACTGGGCGGCTACGGCCAGCTTGGATCCGGCTTGGGCGGCTTTGATGGGGTTGGCTTTGATTGCAGGGCCTTTGGGGAAATGCGCCCAGTTTCCGCTGCACCTGTGGCTGGATGAGGCGATGGAAGCGCCCAACCCGGCTTCGATTTTGCGCAATTCGGCAGTGGTGGCCTGCGGGGCTTTTGTGCTGATTAAGCTGCAGCCGCTCTTGGCCCTGTCGCCGATTACGAATGGGGTCTTGGTGGCCATCGGCACGATCACAGCCCTGGGCGGATCCCTGGTGGCCTTGGCGCAAATCGATATCAAACGCACCTTCTCCTACTCCACGAGTGCCTACTTGGGGTTGGTGTTTGTGGCAGTGGGAATGCAGCAGCCGGAGCTGGCCCTGGAGTTGCTGCTGATGCACGGCCTGGCTAAGGCGTTGCTGTTTATGGGGGTGGGATCCCTCATCTACACCACCTCTACCCAAGATTTGACAGAGCTGGGGGGCCTGCGCAGCCGCATGCCGGCCACGGTGGCCGCTTTTGCCGTGGGATCCCTGGGGATGGTGGCCCTGCTGCCGCTGGGGTGCTTTTGGACGCTGGCCCGCCTGGCGCTGGTCTACAGCGGGGTGCAGCCGGCCCTGGTGGGGGTGCTGCTGCTGGTGAATGGGCTGACGGCTCTCAACCTGGCGCGGGTGTTTGGCCTGGTCTTTTTGGGATCCCCTCAACCCAAAACCCGCCGGGCCCCTGAGGTGGGCTGGCTGATGGCTCTGCCCATGGGCATCCTGACGGTGCAAACCTTGCTCATGCCCTGGCTGTTTGGGCGGTGGAGACTCTATCCCGACTGGAGCCCGGAGCTGAGGTGGATGGCAGCCCTGCTGACGGCTGCTGGGCTGGTGGGGGCAGCCATTGGCGGCTGGCTGTACTGGGGAGGCCAACGGAGGGTGCACCTGCCCTGGCCGGAGTTGCAGGATCTGCTGGCCCACGACTTTTACACGGGGCACCTCTACCAAGCCCTGGTGGTGCAACCGGTCAGCGCCCTCTCCCGCGGATTGGAGTGGCTGGATCGCAACGGAGTGGACGGCTTGGTGAACGGGGTGAGCCTGGCCTTTTTCTTCAGCGGCGAAGCCCTCAAGTACACCCTGTCGGGGCGGATGCAACTCTATGTGCTGGTGATTGTCATGGGGGTGGTGTTGGTTACAGCTTGGCTACTGCGTTCGCCCCATTTGGGGTTGGCCTATTGATGGGAGAGAGCCATGTTGAGCCTTTTGATTGGGATCCCGTTGTTGGGGAGCATCTTGATTGGGTTGATTCCCGAGCAGGCGGGGAAGGGCTTGCACCGGGCTTTGGCCTTGGGGTTTGGGTGGGTTTTGTTTGGCCTGAGCGCGGGGCTGTTGCTGATCTTTGACCCCCACCTTGGATCCCTGCAATTGGCGGAAAAGATGGCCTGGATCCCCCAGTTGGGCTTGGTTTACGAGTTGGGAGTCGATGGGATCTCTCTGCCTTTGGTGGTGATGACCGGGCTGCTGGTGCTGATGGCCATTTGGGCCAGCGGCCAGGTGGAGCGGCCCCGCCTCTACTACAGCTTGGTGCTTATGCTGGCGGCAGCGGTGGCCGGAGCTTTTTTGGCTCAGAATTTGCTGCTGTTTTTCCTGTTCTATGAAGTGGAGCTGATCCCCCTGTATTTGCTCATCGCCATCTGGGGAGGGCCACAGCGCACCTATGCAGCCACCAAGTTCTTGATTTACACAGCTCTGTCAGGGATCCTGCTGTTGGTAGGCTTTTTCGGCCTCAGTTGGCTGAGCGATGCCCACAGCTTTACCTACACCGTCCTGCAGGCCCACCCTTTACCTCGGCTGTCGCAGATCCTTTTGCTCATTCCCATTCTGCTGGGCCTGGCCATCAAGATCCCCTTGGTGCCCTTCCACACCTGGTTGCCGGATGCCCATGTGGAGGCTTCCACCCCCATTTCCGTGTTGCTGGCGGGTTTGCTTTTGAAGTTGGGCACCTACGGCCTGGTGCGCTTTGGCCTGCAGCTCTTACCGGATGCTTGGCAGCAGGCAGGGCCTTGGCTGGCCGGTTGGGCGGTGGTTAACGTGCTCTATGGATCCCTGAACGCCTTGGTGCAGCAGGATATGAAAAAGCTGGTGGCCTACAGCTCCATTGCCCACATGGGCTACATCCTCTTGGCTGTAGCAGCAGCCACTCCCCTCTCCCTGGTGGGATCCGTCTTCCAGATGGTCAGCCACGGCCTGATCTCGGCGCTGCTGTTTCTTCTGGTGGGAGCCGTCTATGCCAACACCGGCACACGGGATCTCAAGCTGCTGCGGGGATTGCTCAACCCGGAGCGGGGCTTACCGCTTATTGGCAGCTTGATGGTGCTAGGGGTGATGGCCAGTGGCGGCACACCGGGCATGGTGGGCTTTATAGCTGAGTTCACCCTCTTTCGGGGCAGCTTTGCCGTCTTTCCCCTGCAAACGCTCCTGTGCATGGTGGGGACGGGATTGACGGCGGCCTATTTTCTGCTGATGGTGAACCGTGTCTTTTTTGGGCGCCTCTCGCAAGTGGCCATAGCCATGCAACGCCACGCCACTGAAGAGCGCCTGCCTGCTGTTGTTTTGGCAACGCTGGTGGTGTTACTGGGCCTGCAGCCTAGCTGGGCAACCCGCTGGGTGGAGTCCACCACCTTGGCCTTGGCCAAGGCTAACCTAGCTGGTGTTGCAGGACTGGTCACTGCCTTTCAGTTTGGGTTGTCTTCCTTTTGATGATTTGATGAGATCGACGGAGTTTCTTTTGCTCCCATGACTGCCACTCTTGCTCCTGCTCCTTCCTGCTTCTTTCTGGCCGGCTTATCTCCTCTGGAGCAACTGCAACTGGCTCCTATTGTCCAGCGCCTAGAGGCAGGGGGAGCCCTTGTGCCGGATGCCCCTGCCAATCGCCTAGAGGTCATTGGCATCCTGCATAGCTACGGCGAGGTGCTGGATGCCTATTCGCGCAATTTGATCTTTATTGCCGACCACCAATTTTTGGAGCTTTTTCCGGCGTTCAAGTATTTCAACGGCGAGATTACCCTGGGCAAATGGCTGCGCTACCTGTGGCATGACCGCATCAACTACGAGTTTGCCGAATACTGCATGAAGGCTATGCTCTGGCATGGGGGAGGGGGGCTAGACCGCTACCTGGATACCCCTGAATTTGTCGAGCGGGCCAAGAGAGCCATCCGGGCCAAAATCCGCTTCAATCCCTTCTTGCAGGGCTTGGGGATCTTGTTTCCCGACTTTGCTCTAGAACAGGTGCGCATGCTGGCTATGTACAGCGGCTTGGGCCAGTTTTGGCGGGTGATGAGCGATATTTTCCTGGCGCTGGCCAAGCGCTCTGAGACAGAACCCCACCTCACCATTCCCGACGTGGTGGCTCACATCCAGCAGGGGTTGGTGGCAGCTGCCGACAAGCCTATCACCTACGCTCCCTGCATCTGGGGCCGCCGCTACGAGATCATCCCTCTCTCGGCGGGTCTGACTTTCCTATCAGATACGGCTATCCCCTATGTGGAAGCGGTGTTTTTCCGCTCCTTTCCCTTTATGGGCACGGTTTCCTACAACGCCCAGGCCGGTCAGATTCCGCAAGAGCAGGCGGATTTTGCCTATGGGGCCCTGTATGCCGACCCACTGCCGGTGGGGAGCGCCGGGATCCCACCCACCCTGTTGATGCAGGACATGATGCGGCACTTGCCCCCTCGCTTGCGGGAACACTACCGCCGCAACCTGCGCGGGGAGGAGGATCTGCGGGTCAAAATCTGCTTGAGCTTCCAGAAAGCCATGTTCTGCGTCACCACTGCCGCCCTGCGTGCCCTCGCCCCTTTTCCTCTGGAAACTCAGGATCCCCAGCAGCAAATGGCCAACCGAGAGTTTCTCACCCCTTGGTTGCAGCGATTGGCGGGATCCCGGCTGTTAAGCATGCAGGAAGTTTTTGGTATGTGATGCTGAAACTGCGCGGCAATACGGTGATGTCAAAGACAAGTTAAGGCTCGAGGGGCGTCCGTTATCTGAGAATGGTGTCTGGATTGCAGCCCTTGCACTGTAACATGCTCTGTTTTTGGTAACACGCGACGCTCGTTTTCAAGAAGTAGAGCGCTTGCAAATAGCAATGTGGTGAGTAAAGCCACCGCATAACAACCCGGTCGGAGCCAACTGCCGAAAGTCTTCAGGGTGGTCTTTCCATATTTTGATTCTGTTCCTTTTGCTAAATATGTAGGAAATCTAAGGGCTAACGGCCCCCAGAGCGAAAGGAACTGTGCCAAAAAGTCAGCCGCTTTTCGACCATTACAATCAACTGATAAGCTAGGGCGCTGATAACGGTGGCATAAATGATGGCCGCCCAGACGATGTCGAAATTGAAGCGAGCCGCCTCGATCCGGATGCGGAAGCCCAGACCAAGCCCCGGAGCGGCAAAGAATTCCCCCACAATGGATCCAATCATCGCCAAGGTGAGCGCCAGCTTGAGGGCATTAAAAATGTAGGGCAAAGATTGAGGGATCCGCACCTGCCAAAACACTTGCCCGGCACCGGCCCCGTAAGAGCGCATCAAATCCAATTGGCTGGGATCCACCGAACGCAACCCTCGCACCGTGTTGAGCACCACCGGAAACAGCACCACCACCGCCACCACTGCTGCTTTCGAGGGCCAGTCGATGCCAAATGCCCCCACCATGACCGGGGCCAAAGCCGGAATGGGAATACTGGAGAGGGCTGCCAAATAGGGCAAAACCCCCTGTTCGATCTTGGGAAAACGGGCCAAGAGCGCCCCCAGCAACAGGCCGGATCCCACCCCCAAGCCAAACCCCACCAGCGCCTGTCGCACAAAAGTTTGCACTGCATCTCGCATCAGGGCAGCTCGCGCCATCCAGGCGGCCTGCAACACCCGCGTTGGGGTAGGCATTAATCCCGGCGGCACCCGATAGCCCACCAGCAATGTCTCCGTAAGCAGTAGTCCCAACAGCAAAATCAGCAAGGGGGGCCCCCATCCCCGCCCGCGTCGGCCCAAGCCCCAGCAGCCTGTTCCCCCAATCCAGGCGGCCAGCAAAACTGCCGGCAAAAACCAGCTTGGCGTTGCTTCTGGTACCGTTCCTCGCAGGATCCCCAAAGCCAGCAGACCCCAGAGGTAGAAGATCTCGTCTCTCCAAACAAGCAGGCCCTTCCAGAGGTTGAACGAAGCAGGTACAGCCGGTTGCATGGCCAATTGGGAATTGCGTTAACCCAGTCACCTTCTATCCAAAACCATTCTCACGGCCCAAGCAGAATCACAGAACACCACGTTAAGGCTTGGAAGTGGGATCCGGTTTTCGGCTAGAATATTCTCTCTAGGCGAGTGTTTTCTGGTTGAGTTGTGGGGTGGCGTAGCCAAGTGGTAAGGCAGAGGTCTGCAAAACCTCTATGCGCCAGTTCGAATCTGGCCGCCACCTTTCAAACCTCACTTGCATCCCAAGCAGGGCAAGCATGAAAGACAAGCTGATATTGATGATCCCCGGCCCCACTCCCGTTCCCGAGAGTGCTCTGCTGGCGATGGCACGGGGGCCCATCGAGCACCGCAGCAAAGAGTTCACCGCCATTTTGGAAGAGGTCACCGATGGGTTGCGCTGGCTGCACCAAACCACCTCAGATGTGTTTGTCTTTTCCGCCAGTGGCACCGGCGCTATGGAAGCCGGGATCCTCAACACCCTCAGCCCTGGGGATCGGGTTTTGGTGGGGGTGAACGGCAAGTTTGGGGAGCGCTGGGCGGAAATGTCCGAGCAGTTTGGCCTTCAGTGTGAGCGGGTGGAAACCCCCTGGGGGATCCCTTACCCCGTCGAGATCTTCCAAGAAAAGCTGGCTGCCGACCGGGAAAAAACCATCAAAGCCGTCATCCTCACCCACTCGGAGACTTCCAGCGGCGTAGCCAACGATGTCCAAGCCATTGCTGCTGCTGCCCGCGAGCACGGGGAAGCCCTCGTCCTGGTGGATGGGGTCACCAGCGTGGGGGCAATGCCGGTGCTGATGGACGAATGGGGCTTGGATGTGGTGGCCTCGGGATCCCAGAAAGGCTACATGATCCCACCGGGCTTGGGATTTGTAGCCGTGAGCCAACGGGCCATGGCCGCTTCACAACGTTCGACCTTTCCCAAGTACTACTGGAGCTTTAAGCTGGCGCAAAAGGCTCTGCACCAGGGCACCACTCCCTTTACCCCGGCGGTGAACCTGTTTTATGCCCTGCGAACGACGTTACAGATGATGCGGGCAGAGGGTTTGGAGGCCATTTACCGGCGTCATGCCAGGTTATCCCAAGCCACCCGCGCCGGTGTTAAGGCTCTGGGCCTTAAGCTCTTGGTTGATCCAGAATCTGCGGCTAGCCCCGCCGTGACAGCCGTGCTGGCTCCCGAAGGGATCAATGCCGATACCCTTCGCAGCATCTTGAAGAAGCAATTTGATCTGGCCACTGCTGCCGGACAAGATCACCTCAAGGGCAAGATCTTCCGCATCGGCCATTTGGGCTTTATCAGCGACCGCGATGTGCTGATGACCTTGGCTGCTCTGGAGTCGGCTTTACACACGGCGGGCTACAGCGACTTCACTCCAGGGGCAGGAACTCGTGCTGCTGAGGAAGTACTGGCCCACGGCTAGGGATCCCTTCTGAACCCTCAGCTCAGCGGCCTTTGACACATGGCACTGACCCCTACCCCTGGCTACAATGGGGGGACATGCTTAATAAAACTTCAGAACCCAAGGGTGGCTATGGCTGTCAGCTTGGAACGGGATCCCTGCGTGGTGGCTTCCGCTGTGGAGTTGCGGCAGGTGCTGCAGAGGGTTGGCCCCCATTCTTGTCCCTTGCAGTACAACTTTCACCTGCATACCCGCTGTTCGGATGGGCAGATGGATCCCGTGGATCTGGCGGAGCAGGCGCGCCGGCACGGCCTCAAGGGCCTAGCCATCACCGATCACCACACCCTGAAGGGCTACGAACGAGCACGCACCCACTTGGATCGTCCCGACGACCCCATCCTGTGGCCGGGGATCGAGATCACCGCAAACCTGTTGGGCTGTGAAGTGCATATTCTCGGCTACGGCTTCGATCCCACCGATGGTGTCCTGGATCCCTTTGCCCAAGGGGAGCAGGTTCCCGGCTTGCCCGCCGCCGACGCGATCCAGGCCATTCAAGCGGCAGGAGGCTTGGCGGTGTTGGCCCATCCCTTTCGCTATTGCCTGCCTGCAGAGGAAATTGTCCCAGCAGCAGCGGAGTTGGGAATAGACGGCCTTGAGGTCTACTACGCCTACAAAAACCCGGAGATTTGGATCCCTAGCCCGGAAGTGACGGAGAAAGCCGAAGAGCTGGCCGAGACCTACGGACTTTTGAAAACCTGTGGCACTGACTCTCATGGCCCCAGTATTCTGAGGCGGATTTGAGCCAGGCTACCCAGAACAAGCTGCTACGGGCGTGGATAGAGCAACTGTCCAAGCCGGCGCAACTGCTCTGCGGTGCCCATACACAGCAGCAGATCCCCCGGCTGCAACAGGGTTTCTCCGCTGGGGCCACCAATCAACTGGCCATCCGCCCGTCGAATCGCCACCACTAAAGCTCCGGATCGGTTGCGCAAATCGGCTTTCCGTAGGGTTTGCCCGACATAAGGACATTCTTGGGCTGCCAGCTCGTACTCCTCCAGGTAGAAAGTGCGATCCCGACCGACAAGGATGCCATCCACAAAGTCCACAACCCGGGGGCGTAAGGCAGCCGCCGCCATGCGTTTTCCGCCCGTGATGTAGGGAGAAATGGCATGGGCAACGCCCGCCCGCTGCAGTTTTTGCAAAGCCTCCTCCGTATTGGCGCGGGCAATGGTGCGAATGCGGGGGTTCAGGGTGCGGGCCGACAAGACCACGTACAGGTTCTCGGCATCGGAAGATAGGGCGGCAATCAGTCCCTCCGCCTGTTGCACCCGCGCTTCCAGCAAAGTGGCATCCAGAGTACCATCCCCCTGGAGGGCCACGTATCCCAGCTCTTGAGCCACCTGAATCGCCTCAGCAGACTGATCGATCACCAAAAATGGCACCCCTTCTGCTCGAAACTCTTGGGCCACCTGCCGGCCAATGCGCCCGAAACCGCAAATGATGTAGTGGTTGTTCAGCGCTTCCATCTGTTTCTTCCATTTCCGTTGCCGGATCCCTTCCTGAAAATGTCCCTGGATGAGGGCCTCTGTAAAGCGATTCACCATGAACCCAATGCTCAAGACCCCCATCAGGATCAAGGCCACCGTAAACAAACGACCCCGCTCCCCCAGCGGCCCCACCTCCATGAAGCCCACGGTGGTTAGGGTGATAACGGTCATGTAAAAAGCTTCCACCCAAGGCCACTGCTCCACCCCGTGGTACCAGAGGGTGCCGATCAGCACCACACACACCAATGCCCCCACGCCCAAGCCGAGGTCTCGCCGGATCCCGGGATCCCTTTTGGCAGCCTGGAAGGGGGGACGAGCAGAAGCCATAGAGCCCAGCCAGATCTAGCCCAGGAAAAGGAAGCAAGAACTAGAATGGGGAAGAACCCGTTGTTGTTCGGTAACAAGTGGAGTGCGGATGCCTGAATACATCAAAGTGGAATATCGGATCGACAAAAACGGACAGGTCACCGAGACCGTACTGAATGGTTCTGGCTCCAGTTGTACCCTAGCTACCGCCGGCTTGGAATCAGCTCTTGGAACTGTGCAGAAACGGGAGCTCTTGCCGGAGTTTCACCAACTGACTGAAATCGAGAGGGAGTCTGAGGTCTCTTTGAAGCAAACCCGCTGACTCCATATCCATTTGCCTAGGGTTCTCACCATCTTCTCACTTTTTCTTTTTGCTCCCCTTCCCGGCAGTATTGCCGGCTCGTGCCGCTCCAACCGCAGCCTGAAACAGCCAAACAGCCAATGGAGCAGCGACAACCAAGATGATGCTGGTGGGGCCGACGCCAAAATCCGGCTCGCCAGAAGCCAACTCGAAAATTGAGCCAACAGCAGCAATGGCGCTGAGGCAGGAAACGGCCAAGAGCAGGTAACCTTTAACGCTGGTGGTCATAGAGAACCCGTTTGAGAACTACACTTGCGCAGTACAGGGCAAGCCGGTCGAATGCGTATTCATTCGCTAAAAAGCCCTCCCACTCCTGAGAGGGCTAACTTTTATGCTAAAGCCAGGGATCCCTGTCCAGCAAGGCAAAACCAAAAGTGGGATCCCTAGAAGTTCAGCACTTGGGGTGTGGATTTAGCCGTTCACGATGATCTTGCCGACCATTCCGGCCCCACGGTGGGGCGTGCAGTAGTAGGTGTACTCACCTGGAGGAACATCAACAAAAGCCGACTCCACCACCTGCTTAGGAGCAGTGAGCAGTGCCTTGTGGGAGAGCTTGGCGGCCAGAGCCGCATCTCCACCGGGCACCTTGTCAAAGACGACGTTGTGGGGGTAGACCTTGTTGTTCACCCACTGAACGGTATCCCCTTGGTTGATGGTGAGAGAAGGCGGATCGTAGACCAACTGGGCTTTGTCGGATCCCATTTTGACGATGTAGGTTTCGGCAGCAGCAGGGTTGGACAAGAACGCCACAGCCAACCCCCCAACCACAAGGCTGAGCAGGATGAGCTGCAAACGCTTCACCAGGTTAAAAACTAGAGACATGGATTCCTCTCAAAACGCAACAGCAGTTATCCCAGACTTTGCGGCTCCGTTGTTCCCTTCCAGGTAGTGAAGAGAACCCAGCCAGGCGGAGGGACAGCAGGGACAGTTGGATTCCCAATGTTCATTATAAGGGGGCTCATCCCAAAATAGAGCATGCCCACCTATGGAGCGGTAGCATCCGTTCTTTAACAGAAGGCCACATAACAGAAGGCCACAGCAGACCGAACCCGTCAAACAACAGAACTCTCTCGCGGGTCTATGGCAACACTTCTGCTGGGCAATCCGATGCGGCTGGATCCCCGGCCAGTTGGGGCAGGATGTTTTGGCGGTTGGTGAGCGTGCGCAGGTGACCGAGAGCAAGTTTTCTGGGTTGATCTCATCTCTACCCAAGGGCACTTCGCAAAGTAGAGATTCTTTTTCCGTGGGATCCCTTAAAGTCCAAGAGTGTCTTGCCTAACAAATCCGTAGGGTTGTCGATGCACAAGAAGGGCAAATCATCCTAATCTCAAAGAGCAGGTTCTTGGATGCTGCTGGTCGGTATTCCTTTGAGATTCCTCAATAACATCACCTGAAAGTCAGTTGGTTGTTCAGCCCTCACCAAAATAGGGAGTCTGTTAGGATGAGCGTACAGCGTTCACCCGTAGTTGGTCCAAGCAAGAGTCGGCTTGCAACAAGTTTAGAATCGACGGATCAGCGGCTTAACATTCAAATCTTGGCCCGGTGTATTGGCACTGCCTTGAACCTGGGCGCTCCTCTCAGGGTTGAAGTGCACTACACCTCACAAGCTCGGTAGCAAGGTTTTCTTGGCAGGCCGCTCTAGGGGCACAGCTGCTACTATGGTTTGTGCTTGCCTGGGGCTAGAGTGATTTTTGGGCTTCTTATTTCGTTGTATGTCCGTATAGTCACTGCTGGCTGGAACAGCACACCTGAGGTCTCTCTAGAAGAGAGGAGCTGGGCATAAGCCGACGATTTTAGTCTGGCTGGATTGAGACAACTCTATTCACTACATCATCACATAGTCATTTCAAGTTAGATTAAGACACTTTACTAATTGCTACGCAGTTCCGTCCAAACGCTCTGCGCCGCTTCCGCAACCACCCCCAACCCCTCTCCTATAGGGAGAGAGGAGCTAGGAAGCAACACAACGGAAAAGTCTCCTTCCTGCTTAAAGTGTGCTTAAAGTGATTGTATTTAGCAATGCGCAATGCAGCTTCTGTGGGGCAGGGATCCCGTTCGTCCAAAGCCTTAGGGCTGAAAAACCTGCAGGTCATATTAAACTGCGTGCGGAGTCTACAGAGCTAGTTCTGAACAAGAGCTAGTTCTGAACAATCCCCTGGATGATGGCTTCCGTAAGGCGGTCTAATCCTCCCAGGTCAGCTCTCTCGTTTTGGGAAAAGGGGTGAGGACAGTCGCCCAGCAGGCCGGAGAGCAGGGGAACTCAAACTGGTCAGAGCAGCCACAAGCACTTGGCCCAGAAAACCTTCTGCCAAGGGGGCACGGCGCTCTCAGTTGGCTTAACATTATTTCATGACTGGGCTTGGCCTTCACCTTGTCGAGGGCAGCTGGCCTGCCCAGGGTTCGGCTCAACTTCCTTCCCATTGCAGGCAAAACGACCATGGTAGGCATCTTCAAGCGCTTGTTCGGCTCGCGCGGCAAAGCTGCGGCCACGTCCTCACCGGAAACTGTTGCTAAGCCAACCCCAAAGAAAGCGAAAAACGACAATACTTTTTTTCTCGACCCAGATGAAGCCAAAACCCTTGGCAACATCGAGTATATGCGCACCCCCAGGATCGTGAAGCACACCTTCCAGGATTTCGGCAGTAAGGAGAAGGTGGAGGTGGTGGAGCAGGTCTCTTCCCTCGGTAAAGTTAAGTTGTCCACAGAGCAAGCCAAAACTCCTGAAACTGGTTCTGAGCAGGGGTCTTCCATTTCAAGCAGCAGCGGAGCAAGCCCACGCCGTCAAGGGGGATCGGACATGGATACCTTCCGCAATATGGCCCGCAGCCTGAGACGCAAATAGGCCAAATTCAGGTTGATCCCTGTCAGAGCCAACCAGAGGCTGGATCCCAGCTTTCCTCTTCGCAGCAGCGACAGGCGTGATACAACTGCTATCGAACCGGCTAATCTGCGACTGAACTGAGGAGGAGCAATGGCGATTAAGCGAGGCACCTTGGTGCGGGCTATCCGCGAGAAACTGGAGGGTAGCTTAGAAGCGCAGGCAAGCGATTCTTTTATTCCCAACTACGTTTTCGAGACCCCCGGAGAAGTCGTGGATATCAAAGGTGACTACCTGCAGATTAAGTTTGGGGCTGTTCCCACCCCTACGGTTTGGCTGCGGGCGGATCAGGTTCAGGAGATGGCGGGTTGAGTAGAAGCACGGAATGTTCCCCATCTGCATACCCTGTGATGGGGTGAAGGGGGATCCATGGCACTCCTGGCTGCTCCCAACCGTGAACAAATCCTGCAGCGCAGGCGGCTTTTGCGTCGGCAACGGCGCAGCCGATTCTGGCAGGGATCCTGGCGCCTGACCGGTTCGATGACCCTCTTGGCGCTGCTGGTGCTGGGCCTACGGCAGCCCCACTGGCAAATTCGTCAGTCAGAACAGATTCAGGTAAAGGGTGCCCACTGGGTCGATCCCGCCTGGATACGGGCACAATTGCCCCTGCAGTATCCCCTCAACATTTGGCAGGTGCAACCGGCTGTTTTGGAAAGGGCTTTGCTGGGATCCCCGACCCGCCCCTCTCCCATCGAAAGCGTCCAGGTGCAGCGACGGCTGCTGCCGGTGGGTGTCATCGTCCAGGTGCGAGAACGGCAACCTGTGGCGCGCGCGCGATGGGGCGACCAGATGGGCTGGGTGGATGTCCAGGGCAACTGGCTGTCTCCGGATCCCTACCGTTCCCCCAAGTCTTGGCCTGAGCTGGAGCTGCTGGGCTGGGAGAACCACACCCCAGACCAATGGGCGCTGTTGCTCAAGGCTTTGCAGCAATCCGAAATCCAGATTAGGGCAGTGGATTGGCAATCTGGAGCGGGAATTACCCTGCATACTGAGCTGGGCAACGTCTACCTGGGGCCGATTTCCGACCGCTTGCCCTTGCAAATTCAGACCCTCAACCAAATGCGGGATCTGCGCTGCTACTGCGAGTGTACGCCCGACGACATCGTCCAGATTGACCTCACCAGCCCCAGTGTGCCCACCTTGCAACTTACCCCCACGGCCACCCAGGAGCGCTGGAAAGACGTGCGGATGCCCTAGCTTTGCTATGAACCCGGTGCCGGCGGTGGAGGTGAACCAATTGTGGACAGCTTATCCCGGTCATCCGCCGGTGCTGCAAGGGCTGGATCTGCGGGTCGAGGTCGGGCAACATCTGGGGGTGATCGGCCCAAATGGCGCGGGCAAAACCACTCTGTTCCTCACCCTCTGCGGCCTGTTGCCCCCCTGCTCCGGCCAGGTGAGTTTGTTTGGCCAGCCACTGCGGCCCGGCCAGTTTCGCCCCGAGGTGGGGTTGGTGTTTCAGGATCCCAACGATCAACTGTTTGCCCCATCGGTGGCCGAAGATGTGGCCTTTGGACTGCGCAATTTGGCCCGTCCTGAGGGGGAGATTGCGGCTGCGGTTCGAGCGGCCTTGCAGATGACCGGCACCCTGCACTTGGCCGATCGTCCCCCCCATCACCTCTCCGGTGGGGAAAAGCGCATGGTCGCCATTGCCGGGATCCTGGCGATGCAGCCCCAGTTGGTGCTCTACGATGAGCCGACGGCCAACCTCGATTTGCGAGCCCGGCGCCGGTTGATGGTTTTTTTGCAGCAGGCTGCCCACACTTTTCTGCTGGCTTCCCACGATCTGGAGCTGATCTTGGAGGTGTGCGATCAGGTCATCCTGTTGGATCAAGGGCGGATCTGGGCCCAGGGATCCCCGGCCCACCTGATGGGCCAAGCCGACCTCATGGAAGCCCACGGCCTGGAAGTGCCCCCCTCACTGCGCCGATAACGACAAAAGTTGAAAAGATATCAAGAATTATTTTTAAGCTGACAACATTTTTGCCTCTCTTAATAAAAAGCTATCGTGCTAATTAAAAATATTGATTTTCGTCCAGGATTGAGTGGGGATATCATTTTGTTAAGTCGGGGATCCCTTCTCTGAGTCGTCCTAATCGATTTTGTATGATCGATTGTGTACAAGAAAGATGTGGACTTAGCTCAGAGTTGGCAGCTTTGCCCGCCTGAGTGACAGTTGCGGTTAACCCTGATGGCTCCTACAACCTGTTCTGACTTCAGTCGGAGGTCTGTGGCTCAGAGCCTTCTCCCCTCAGAGGGGGGTCTCTGGTGGCTGGGGTAGGTGTCGCCGGGAAAAGCTGTCAATCGAGATTTGGGCAGAGGATCTCTCTGATGAAATCGAAAGGAGATTGCATGAGCGAACCCAATAAGCGAGATCAATTTGCCTTGTTGCTGGGTTCGACAGCGTTCAGGAACTGAGTGTGTTCAAAAGTGGAGAGTTGATATGCCTATTGCAGTTGGAATGATCGAAACCCGCGGGTTCCCGGCAGTGGTAGAAGCTGCCGACGCCATGGTCAAGGCAGCCCGCGTTACCCTGGTGGGTTACGAGAAAATCGGCAGCGGTCGGGTCACGGTGATCGTGCGGGGGGATGTCTCGGAGGTGCAAGCCTCGGTGGCTGCCGGTTTGGAGTCTGCCAAGCGGGTGAGCGGGGGTGAGATTCTCTCCCACCACATCATTGCCCGTCCCCACGAGAACCTGGAGTTTGTGTTGCCCATCCGCTATACCGAGGCGGTAGAGCAGTTCCGCACCTAGTCCCCACTTCAGTAAAGTTCGCACCCCAGAAAGTTCGCACCCCACTTTCACTTTCAGCGTAAGGAGTACCTATGGCTATTGCAGTTGGAATGATCGAAACCCTGGGCTTCCCGGCAGTGGTGGAGGCTGCCGACGCCATGGTCAAGGCCGCCCGCGTTACCCTGGTGGGTTACGAAAAAATCAGCAGCGGTCGGGTCACCGTGATCGTGCGGGGGGATGTCTCGGAGGTGCAAGCCTCGGTGGCTGCCGGCATTGACTCGGTGAAGCGGGTGAACGGCGGCCAGTTGTTGTCTTGGCACATTATCGCCCGTCCCCACGAGAACCTGGAGTACGTGTTGCCCATTCGCTACACCGAGGATGTGGCTCAGTTCCGCGAAGGGGTAAATGCCATCCGTCCCTTCACCCGTCCCTGATGCGTATTGCCATTGTGCGGGGCACCGTTACCAGCACTCAAAAGGATCCCAGCTTGACGGGCGTGAAGTTTTTGTTGGTGCAGTACGTCGATCTCGAGGGCCAGCCGCAACCCGATTACGCTGTGGCTGCCGATCCGGTGGGGGCCGGCATTGACGAGTGGGTGCTGGTTAGCCAAGGCAGTGCCGCTCGCCAGCCGCAAGGAAACCAGACTCGCCCGCTGGATGCGGTGGTGATGGCGATCATCGATACCGTCAGCGTTGGCGGTCGCTCTCTCTACAACAAGCGCGATCAACGCTAGCTGGGATCCCTTCCCTTCTCATCTCTCTTGCTGCCCTTGTCCGCCCTACTGCGTTCTAGAGGCTCACGGTTATGCCTGCTCACACCTATGCTGCACCGCCAACGCCCTGGTCTCGCCGACTGGCGGAGCCCAAGATCGATCCCACAGCCTACGTGCATTCTTTCTCCAACCTCATTGGGGATGTGCGGGTGGAAGCGGAGGTGCTGATCGCCCCGGGAACTTCCATTCGCGCTGACGAGGGATCCCCCTTCCACATTGGCGCCAGATCCAACATTCAGGATGGGGTGGTCATCCACGGCCTGGAACAGGGGCGGGTGATAGGAGAAGACGGCCAACCCTACTCCGTTTGGATTGGCAGAAACACTTCCATCGCCCACATGGCTCTAATCCATGGGCCGGCCTACGTGGGCAACGACTGCTTTATTGGCTTCCGCTCGACGGTGTTCAACGCTCGGGTTGGGGATGGCTGCATCATCATGTTGCATTGCCTGATCCAGGATGTGGAGATCCCCCCAGGCAAGTATGTGCCTTCTGGATCCATCATCACCACCCAGGCCGAGGCCGACCGGCTGCCCGACGTCCAGGATAGCGATGCCAAGTTTGCCCAACACGTGATCGGCATCAACCAAGCCCTGCGAGAGGGCTACCAGTGCAGCGAAAACCTCGTCTGTATCGCTCCCATCCGCAACGAACTGCAGCGCACCTCTCACTCAACGGCTACGGAGACGGCACCCATGACTCATTCTTCCCATCGCGGCAATGGCCGGAACGGCGGCGGATCCCCTCTCAAGCCGGAGGTGGTGGAGCAAATTCGTGCCCTGTTGGCCCAAGGCTATCGCGTGGGGCTGGAATATGCCGATGCTCGCCGCTTCAAAACCTCTTCCTGGCAAAGCGAAAGCCCAATCGCCAGCACCCACGAGGCGGAGGTGGTGCGATCGCTGGGGGCCATCCTGGCGGAGCACCAAGGGGAATATGTGCGCCTACTGGGGATCGATCCCAAGGCTAAACGGCGGGTGCTGGAGCAAATCATCCAAACCCCCGATGGGCCGGCGCTGGTCTCTGGGATGCCCAGCCGCGTCTCGGCAGCCGCTGCTCCGGGTTCTGGCACATCCGGCCCTCAGTCTGGCTCAGGGCTGGAGGAGGAGATCCGGACTTTGTTGGCGCAGGGGTATCGCGTTGGCCTGGAGGTGGCTGATGCCCGCCGCTACCGCACCTCTTCTTGGCAGACCTTGAGCAATTTGAGCGGTCAGCCGCAGGAGATCCTGGCCGCTGTTCAGGCTGCCCTAGCAGAGCACCAGGGAGAATATGTGCGCCTGTTGGGGATCGATCCCAAAGGCAAACGGCGGGTGCTGGAGAAGGTCATTCAAACCCCGCAAGGCCAGGTGAGCAGCAGTCCTGCAGGAACCGGCGTGGTGGCAGATACGGCTCCTGCGGCAGGGGGCAGTGCCGGCCTGGATCTGGAGGTGCAGGAGGAGGTGCATCGGCTGCTGGCTCAGGGCTATCGCATCGGCTACGAATATGCCGACGAGCGCCGCTTCAAAACCTCTTCCTGGCAGAGTGGGCCGGCCATTCGCGCCACCCGCGGGCCAGAGGTGTTGGCTAAGCTGACGGCTGCCCTGGCGGAGCACCAGGGAGAATATGTGCGCCTGCTGGGGATCGATCCCAAAGGCAAACGGCGGGTCTATGAGCGCATCATCCAAACCCCTAGCGGAAAATCTGCTGCTGCTGCCGCGGCTCCTGCCTCTGCCCCCAAGGGATCCCCTTCTGGCACCCGCCTCAGCGCCGAGGTGGTGGCTCAGGTGCAGCAGTTGCTCAGCCAAGGCTACCGCATCGGCACCGAACATGCGGACAAGCGCCGTTTTCGCACCTCTTCTTGGCAAAGCTGTAGCCCCATCGAGGCCACCCAAGTGCCCCAAGTGGTGGCGGCTCTAGAAGCCTGCCTGGCGGAACACCAGGGAGAATACGTTCGCCTGCTGGGGATCGATCCCAAGGCCAAACGGCGAGTGCTGGAGCAGATCATCCAAACCCCTTGAGGGATCCCAGCTTTTTTTGACCTCTGTTGGTTCAAGCCCAACCCCCCAGCGATGAGGAGCACTTTGTTGGCCTCTACTTTGCCCAACTCCATGACGCTCCGCGCCTTGCCTGGCCAGAACGACGAAACTCGCTATTTTGTCAGTGGTGAGGTACAGGTGGAAGCCGGGGCGGGGATTGGGGCAGGGGTGCTGCTGCGGGCCAACCCCGGCTGTCGAATTCACATCGGGCGCGGCGCGTGTATCGGCATGGGATCCGTTCTGCACGCCTGTGGGGGATCCCTCATCGTGGAGGCGGGAGCAACCTTGGGAATGGGGGTGCTGGTGATCGGGCAGGGCACCATCGGCAAAAACGCCTGCATCGGCTCAGAAACCACAGTGCTGAATTGTTCGGTGCTCAGCCAAGCAGTCATTCCCCCCGGCTCGCTGCTCGGGGATCCCACCTATGGTTTCGATCTCCAGGAGGCGGACGGCAGCAAGCTCACCCCGGCAGAACTCTCGCCGGCGGAAGTGGAAGGGGCTCAAAAGACGCTGCCTGAGTCAGCCCCCCCGCCCAGTTCTCCGGTGGCCAATGTTGAAAAGCAAACCCGCCGCTGGCAGGAAGCTGCCGAGCAAACCCAAGAAAAGTCCGGTTCCCCAAGGACCAAAACGCGCAACCTCAACGGGATCCCTGGCCATTCGGAATTGGATCGCCTCTTGGGCAAGATTTATCCCTATCGACAGGTGCTCTCCTCTGGGGATGGCCGGCTCTGATGGCTAAACTGGCATGAGTGGTTAGGATGCCGATGTCAACCTCCCTGGGCCTGATTCAGACGCGCAGCTTTCCGGTCATTGTGCGCATTGCTGACGCCATGACCAAGTCGGCAGGCGTGACGCTGATCGGCTTTGAGAAAACCTCGGGGGGCTATTGCACAGCCATTGTGCGGGGGGGAATTGCCGATGTGCGCATTGCCATTGAGGAGGGCATTGAGCTGGCCCGCCAGTTTGACCAAGAGGAGATCTCCAGTTTGGTGATCCCGCGCCCCCTGCCCAACTTGGAAGTGGTACTGCCGATCAGCAGCAAGCTGTCTCAACTGGCACAAAACCGCGGCTACAGCCGCCTCAGTAACTTGGCCGTGGGCCTGCTGGAAACTCGCGGCTTCCCGGCAATGGTGGGAGCTGCCGATGTCATGCTCAAAACCGCGGATGTCCAACTGGCGGCCTACGAGACCATTGGGGATGGCCTATGTACGGCCATTATCCGCGGTACAGTGGCCAACGTGGCCATTGCCATCGATGCCGGCATGTACGAAGCAGAGCGCATTGGGGAATTGCACGCGGTGGCAGTGATCCCCCGCCCTCTGGACGAACTGGAGCAAGCGCTGCCCGTGGCCAGTTGTTTTGTTGCTCAACCGGTTACCCTGCCGGTAACCCTTCCTCAAGTTCAGGAACAGGAGGTGCAGCGCAGCGATACAGCCGTAGAGCGGATCCCTGTTTATCTGGAGCCGCCTGAAACTCCCTAGCCCCCTGAGAAACCCATCTGTTGCCCAAGAAAGCCGAGCAGGGCAGAGGGGAAAAATGCTAGGCTACTGGAAGACCTGGGTCCGTGCAGCTCCGACGCCCAAACCGTGTCAGGATCGGAAGATAGCAGCACCACGGGATGCTCTGAGCAGGCGCGTCAACCCGGGTCGCCCTTTGCAGCCCTACTTCTCTCTGCTGGGTTCTCTCCTCCTTGCCCTAGCAGCGCATTACACTATGTCCGAAACAGACAATCCCCTCGCCAACTGGGCTCAAAAGGCTTTCTACCTCGGCATGGGTTTGGCGGCTGTGGCGGCGGATAATGCTGCCAAGGTGGCCAGCAAAGCGGGTATCCGTCTGATGGAGTTGCGCAAGCAGGCGCAAGCTTTGGTGGACGAGCTGGTGGAGCGGGGGGCGATGACCGCTGAAGAGGCGCGGGCTTACATGGATGCCATCGCCGCCAACGCCAACCGCAAGGGAGAAGACAGACAAACTGCCGGTCCCCGCAAGATCACCATCGACGACATTAGCAATGCCGAGGGCGAGGCAGGCACGGCCATCGAACTTTCAGAAGCGGCCCGTTTGCGCCAGAAGATCGCCGAATTGCAAGCTGAGTTGGATCGCCTCAAGGGCAAATCTTGAGCGGAAGGACAGCCCGGCAGGAAGGTAGGAATGCATTGCTTCCTAGCTCCTCTCCCCTTTTGCATAGCGGAAGTGGTACCGCAGAGCACTTGGGAAGTGTCTCAACCTAACTTGAAATGACCCTAAAGATTGAGGCTACCGTCAGGTGGATCGTCTCTGTGAAGTGTTAGGGATCCTCGCCCTTTAGAGCCGGGGGCAGGTCAAGGTTGTTCATTTCAGAGGTTTCAAAAAACTGCCGTGAGACAGCTTGCAATTCTCCGTCGTCGGAGAAAAGATGGGAACACCTGCCTATCTGGGCAGGAGCGTCTCAATCGAGTCTCAATCAAACTGGGTTGAGTTTGAGCTCAGGCAGCAGGAATGAGGATCCCGTCTTCCGAGAGAAAGCGGGAGCTGAGAAAGGGACGCAGCGCCTTGGGAATGCGAATTGAGCCATCCGGCTGTTGGTGATTTTCCAGCAGGGCAGCCAGAGAGCGCCCCACCGCCAAGCCAGATCCGTTCAGGGTGTGGACAAACTGGGTGCCTTTCTGGCCGGCTTCTTTGTAGCGCAGGTTAGCACGGCGGGCCTGAAAGTCCCAGCAGTTGGAGCAACTGGAGATCTCGCGGTATTGACTTTGGGAGGGGAACCACACCTCCAAGTCAAAGCAGCGGGCTGCCGCAAAGCCCAAATCGCCGCTACACAGCTCCACCACCCGGTAGGGCAGCTCCAGCATCTGTAAGATGGCCTCGGCATCCTGCACCAGCTTCTCGTGTTCGGCTTCCGATTGATCTGGGCGAGTGACCTTGACCAGCTCCACTTTTTGAAACTGGTGCAACCGGATCAGCCCCTTGGTGTCGCGGCCATAGCTGCCCGCCTCACGGCGAAAACAAGGGGTGTAAGCACAGAAGTAAAGAGGGAGGGACTCCGCAGGGATTACCTCATCCCGGTACAGATTGGTAAGGGGAACTTCCGCCGTCGGGATCAGCCACAGGTCGTCGTCAGCACAGCGAAAGCTGTCTTCGGCAAACTTGGGCAACTGCCCCGTCCCCTGCAAAGCGGCGCTGTTGACCAAAAAGGGTGGGATCACCTCGGTGTAGCCGGCTGCAACGTGGCGCTCCAGCATCATGGCAATCAAAGCCCGTTCCAGGGCCGCGCCCGCCCCTACCATAGCCACAAAGCGGCTTTGGGCCACTTTGACCGCACGGCCAATCTCCAGCAACCCCAGTTTTTCGGCAATCTCGTCATGGGGAAGGACAGGATGGGCCGGCTTTAGCTCCTCACCCCAGCGGCGCACCTCTACATTGTCGGCCTCATCTCGGCCAACCGGCACGCTGGGCAGGGGCAAATTGGGCAGGGTAAGCAGCCGAGCACGAATCTCCTCTTCCAGCTCCCGTTCCTGCTGCTCCAGTTGGGCAATCTCGGCCTTGAGATCCACCCCCCGCTGCCGCAGGGCCGCCACTTCGGGGCCTTGGGGATCCGCCCCCTGGCGGATGATCTCGCCGACTTTTTTGCCGAGGCTGTTGCTTTCGGCCTGCAGGGATCCCTTGCGGGCCTCCAACTGCCGCCGCTCCCGATCCAACTGCAGGATCCCGTCCAGGTCGACTGTGGCCCGGCGATTTTGCAGGGCTTGGCGTACTTGTTCAGGGCGATCCCGCAGCAGCTTCAGATCCAGCACAGAGACGGCCTACACTTAGCTCCAGATACCCGACTATTTCTTTAGCCAGCTAAACATGGCCCGCAGCTCCTTGCCCACCTGTTCGATGGGGTGTTCGGCCTCGCGCCGCCGCATCGCTGTGAACCCCGGCTTGCCGGCCTGATTTTCCAAGACAAACTCACGGGCAAATTGGCCGCTTTGGATCTCGGCGAGGATCCGTTTCATTTCAGCGCGGGTTTGCTCCGTAATGATGCGGGGGCCACGGGTGTAGTCGCCGTATTCTGCCGTGTTGGAGATGCTCTGGCGCATTTTTTCCAGGCCGCCCTCGACGATGAGATCCACGATCAGCTTCACCTCATGCAGGCACTCGAAGTAGGCCAGTTCCGGCTGGTAGCCCGCTTCCACCAAGGTTTCAAACCCCGCTTTGATCAGAGCCGTCAGCCCACCGCAGAGCACCACCTGCTCGCCAAAGAGGTCGGTTTCGGTCTCTTCCCGGAAGGTGGTTTCCAAAATGCCGGCCCGCGTGCCACCGATGGCTTTGGCATAGGCCATGGCCCGCTCCCGTGCCATTCCCGAGGCATCTTGATAGACGGCAAACAGGCAGGGCACCCCTTCCCCCGCTTGGTAGGTGCGCCGCACCAAGTGCCCAGGGCCTTTGGGGGCAACCATGATGACATCCACGTCTGCCGGCGGCTGGATCTGCCCGAAGTGAATGTTGAAGCCATGGGCAAAGAGAAGCACGTTCCCCGGCTGCAGGTGGGGACGGATTTCGCCCTGGAAAACGGCCTTTTGCACTTCATCGGGCAGCAAAACCATTACCCAATCGGCGGCAGCGGCAGCATCCGCCACCGTTTTGACCATTAAGCCGTCTTGCTCGGCTTTGGGCCAGGAAGGGCTGCCAGGGTAAAGGCCAACGATGACCTGGACACCGCTATCGCGCAAATTGAGGGCGTGGGCGTGGCCTTGGCTGCCGTAGCCGATGATGGCAACGGTTTTGTCGGCCAGAAGCTCCAGATTGGCGTCGGTGTCGTAGTAGAGGCGGGCCATGGTCGAGCAGGGCGTGAGCAGGTGCTTGACTAGGATAGCAGGATTGGATCCAACTTGCTGACCTCAAGCGCCGTGATGAACAGTTTTCACCCACCTTAGGCGCTTGGGCTGTACACACATGCGAGCGGTTGTGGCGATCATAACCGGCAGCCAGTGGAGCATGTAGACCAAGCCCAGGGCGGTGTGCCACCAAAGTCGCCGTCCGCGCAAGCCCTCCACCTGGCGTAGCCCCCGGTAAAAGGCCACCGTCAAGCAGCCCATCACCAGAGCGTTCAAGGGGAGCAGCACCGAGGAGTGGCCCGTCAACAGCACCCAGAGGGTATCGGGAACCAAGGCCATCGGCAGCAAGTACTGAGAAATAAAGAAGGCCCAGAGATCCACCGTTTTGGCCATCCCCATGCGGCGACCGAGGATCCCTGGCCAGTAGTCGAGATAGCGCTGGTAGCCCCCTTCCGCCCAGCGGCAGCGCTGGTGCCAGAGACTTTTCCAAGAGGTGACCCCTTCTTCGACGATGGCCGGCTCTGGCAGAAAGGCGATATCTACGCCCGCCAGGTGCAGCTTAAAGGTGAGATCCAAGTCGTCGGTGAGGGTGGCCTCGTTCCAGCCGCCGCACTTTTCCAAAACATCTCGCCGCACCAGTTGGCCGTTGCCACGTAGCTCGCCAATACCCCTCACGGCCACGCGCTGCTGCTGGAAGTAAGCATCAGAGGCCATTTCCGCCACCTGCCCCAAAGTCCAGAAGTTGACCTTGGGGTTGCTCAGGGCCTTGCGCACCTGTACAGCCCCTACCATCCGTCTGCCAAAACGGCTGCGCAGGCTGCTCACTTGAACAAATAAGGGTAGAGTGCGGGCAAGAAAATCCGAGGGCACCACAGCATCGGCATCGCAGACCAGGATGATCTCCCCTTGAGTCAGGGGCAGTACCTCGTTGAGGGCACCGGACTTGCCCCCCCCTCGTCCTGGCTGCCGCCGGTAAACCCGCAGATGCGGGATCCGCTTTTGGGCTTCCCGCAGAACGTCAGGGGTGGCATCGCTGCTGTTGTCGTCGATGGCCCACAGCTCCAGATGGCTGGTGGGGTAACGGAGCTGGGTCAAGCTGTGCAACAGCCGTGGGAGCACTGCGCTCTCATTCTTGGCTGGGATCAACACAGCCACACGGGGCAAGGCCAGCCCGCCCAACTCAGAAAGCCCGCTCTGCCCATCCCGTTGCATTGGCAGGACAGAGTCATTGTTGTTATCTGTTGACCTGGGATCCCGGCGGGTCGCAGCGGCAGGAGGAAGTCTCAGAGGGGGCAGGGAGGTCGCCGGTTGCAGGCGAAATAAGCGGCTAATGTGGATCACCATGAACGTGGCCAAACCAACGGTGATCCAACGGGCCGTCGGCACCACATGCATCAGGCTGACCAACCCCCACACCATGGCCAGAACCAGCAGAGCCTTGAGACGGCGGCGCTGGGCCGAGGTGAGCAACCAATCGGGAAGATGAAGATCCTCGAGAGGCTCTGGCTCTGACCAGACGAACTCAGACATGGGGATCCTCCCACGGGCGACAACGCTACCCAACCTCACCAGCCTGTCCAAGCGTTAACCCAAAGGCCGTTAAGAGGTTGTTACCTATTGTCACCCATTGTGTTGGCGAAACGGAGTTCTCGAGAACCTACAGGCGAGAAAAACTGGGGATCCCGGCTGCCGCTTCTCCGGCAAGGGGGTGAGTAGCCTATGGGTTACCGCGAATCTCTTTGATCACCCCATCTTCCAGAAGGATCTCGACCTGCATTTTCTGGATCAGGTTGTCTCCTTTTTGGACTCGGAAGAAGCTCTCCACATTGCCCTGCAGCACTTCTTGGTTGAGCTCCAGGGTGCTCAGTTGGTTGATCTGCTGCAACAGTTGGTTTTTCTGATCCAAGAGGCGGATTTTCTGCTCGTTCACGCGGCTTTTCACCGCTTCCACCTGTTGGAGCACTTGGGGGCTGTTGGGGTTGGGGCTTTGTTTCTCCAGTTCGGCAATAGCCCGCTTGCCCTGAAACTCCAGCTGTTGCATCTGAGCATCGGTGGCTTCGATCTGCCGCTCTAATTGCTCCTGCATTTCCTTTTTCCAAAGGGGTGTGACCACCACCTTAACGGGAATGTTGCGTTTGAGCAGTAATTGAGTGCCGTTGCTGACGTTGTTTTCTTCCATAAGACTCATCCAGGCAGACGACCAACCAAACCAGGGGCTTGTGCCCATTGTAGAAAGCTCCCCTCAAAAGCTCTGGGGTTGGGGAAGAGGAGCTTGACAGACCGGATCCTCCCCCGCCGAGCCGGAGAATCCATCTACTTATCCTACCGGCTGGGATCCCTGCGGTAAAGTCTTGATTTCGGGAAACTGCAATTTTGGTTAAGGATCTTAAAGGCCGCCGCCTTGCCCTGGCATAGATTCGGCTAGCGTGAGAGACAGTGTTCTTTTTTGCGGCAGCCATGAGCGAACGGGCCTCGACCCCTTCCAAGCCCTCTGCTGGGATCACCGAGCCGGTGCGGATTGCCTCTCGAAAAAGCGAGTTGGCTTTGGTGCAGACCCAGTGGGTGATGGGTCAGTTGCAAGAACACCATCCGGGATTACCTCTGGAGCTCAACACTCTCTCCACCCAGGGAGACATCATCCTGGATGTAGCCCTGGCCAAAATTGGAGACAAAGGTCTCTTTACCAAGGAATTGGAGGTTAGCCTGCTCAACGGCAGCAGCGACTTGGCGGTACACAGCCTTAAAGACTTGCCCACTCGCCTGCCGGAGGGCTTGGTGTTGGGGGCGATCACGCGGCGGGAGGATCCCCTGGATGCTTTGGTGGTGGGGGAAAAGTTCCGGGATTACCGACTGGCCACCCTGCCAGAGGGGACGGTGATCGGCACTTCATCGCTGCGGCGACTGGCCCAACTGCGCCATGCCTTTCCCCACTTGCGCTTTAAGGACGTGCGGGGCAACCTCAACACCCGCCTGGCTAAGCTGGAGCGGGGAGAGTACGATGGCCTGATTTTGGCGGTGGCCGGCTTGAAGCGTCTGGGCAAAGCCGACCGGATCCACGAGGTGCTGGATCCCAGCGTGTCTCTGTACGCGGTTGGGCAGGGATCCCTGGGAATCGAGTGTCGGCAGGGAGATGAGCGGATTCTGGAGCTTATCCGACCCTTGGCCGATGCGGAGGCCACAGCCCGCTGCTTGGCAGAGCGAGCTTTCCTGCGGGCTTTGGAAGGAGGGTGTCAGGTGCCCATTGGCGTTCACAGCCAAGTCCGAGGGGAGGAGCTGCACCTAACCGGTATGGTGGCCGAGCTGGATGGCCGGCGGCTCATCCGCGATACTCAGACGGGATCCACCGCCGATCCCGAGGCAGTGGGGATGGCTCTTGCAGAAAAGCTAAAACAGCAGGGGGCCGACGAGATTTTGCAAGCCATTTTTGCCCAGGCCCGCCGTTAGGCTTTCCTACTTTTTCTGAGTAGGCTTTGAGAACTTCAGCTAGGGTCAGCTGAAGAAAAGGGGGAACAATGAAGTCCCCCCTACGTGAATTGCACTCAAATGGGAAATTCGCATTCGCAGCAGCAGTATTTAAGCTCTAGCTTAGCTTGCAAAACCGCCGTATCATCTTGAACTACTAAGGTCACTCGGTTGTTGGCAATCTCTGCCGGCGAGAGGGTTAGAGTTTTGGTGAAGGTTTGGCCAGGCGGACTTGGGGAAGTATACAAAAACCCCGCTTGAGTTAAAGTCCCGCCGTTGTATAGGTAGTACTTGTCGTTCCCGGCATCAGGAGTTGTGTTACTTGTTGCCTGCAAGTTATTGCGATAGGTAAACGTAAGGGTGCCTCCCATCCGGCAGCCGGTTTTACAAGGGGGGCTCCATTGGAAGGTATGAGCAAAGAGTTTATTGGCTTGGGGCTCTCCCCAGTTGACTGTCCCGAAAGGGCCCTGGAGAGTTGTCCAAATCTGGGCTGGAAGCTCCGATTGAAGGGGTGAAGCAGGGTTTGGCGGAGGAGCGCTGAGGGTTACTGAGCGCAGCACCATGGGTCTCGAGCACGGAAGGCCAGGCAGAGGTCTTGGCGAAGGGGGGAAAGGAACCTGGCGGAATAGCTCATCTACAGTTTCTGAGGATTCTGCCGGAGCTATGGGAACTGGGGAGGGTATCGATCTAGGCACAGAAGGCATAGGCTGCCTAGCTGGCTCCGGGGCCTGAGCCACCAAAAAATGATCTTGAGCCAAGGCAGTACCTGGAAGAAAACCACTCTCCCAAAACGGTGTGAGTAGTAGAGCCAAAATGCCCAAGTGAAGTCCTGCTTTCATCTGTATTCTCCAAACCTTAAAAGTATAGAGATGCCCGTTCTTCCTCAGTTACAGCTAAAGCCGACGGAGAGGAAAAATAATCTGGAACCTGGTAGCAAAGACTTTCCGGAATACGAGCAGGTTCCTCAAACCTTGTGAAATTTAATTAAGCTTAATTTAGGTCTTTGCCTTAAGGTGCGCTTAGTTAAACCAAATTAAACCAAGCGGACTTGGCTTCCCAGAAGGGAAAGAAAACTTAGGATCTGGAGAAGATGCGCCGCTCAAACTTCAGCCCAATCCAGATCACCCCGATCCCACAGGCCACCAACACCGCCGACTTGGCCAACAGGCCGGTTGGGTACTCGAAAAAGCGGGTCAGCACCACCAGGGTTAGCCCCAACAGTCCCTGCCAGAAGCGCCCCCGCCGCCCTTGCTGTAGCCCTTCCCAGCAGAGCACTGCTGACAGCCCCAGCAACAGCAAGGTCACTATCCAGGGGGCAAAGAGGACCAAGGCTGCTCCTGCCGTCACGTTCAAAGGCACAGAGCTGCCGATCCCCAGCAAAAGCGCCAAGGCAACCAGAGAAATCAGAACAGCAGCATCCTTCAGCCAAGACGAAACGGGCTGGGATCCCTTCTCCTGCCAACCCTGCCACCAGCCCCAGCCCGCCAGCAGCAGCAACCCCACTGCCGACAAGCTCGCCCAGGGATCCCCAACGTTCCAGAGGGGATCCTCGGAAAGATCGACCCACCTCCCGACAAAGCTCCAGACATAGAGCAGGACACCCAGCCCCAGCAGAGCCAAGTTCTGGGCTGTCGGGGCCAAATCCAAGCCTTGCTCCAGCTCGCCGGGAAGCTCTGGATCCCTTCCTTCAGTTAAAACCCGGCTTAGCCAAGGCTTATGGCGTTGGTGCCACAGACCCAACCCCCACACAACTGCAACACCAAGCAGATGCAAAAGGGTTAAACCTTGGAAAGAGCTGCCCAAACGCTCGGCTAACCCTTGCAACGCCAGGCCAAAGTTCACCACGGCCAGGGCAAAAACCCAGCGAGAGCAACACCAATAGGCCAGAGGAACCAGCAGGCCCAGGGTCAACCAAGGATAGAGGAAGTTGACAGTCCCCCAATCCACGAAGTCGGCTACCATCCCCAAGCCCAGCAGAAGGCAGGCCAGTACACCACTGGGGCTGTGACGCAAGCCGTAGGCCATGGCCAAACCGCCCATCCCCCAGGCCCAAAACAGGCCTGCCGCGGATCCGCCAAGCTGAACCCACTGCGCCATCAGGCCAATACAGGCTCCCAGGGTCAGTTCACCGGCTATCAGCAGGGCGCTGCCCAGCCGTCGGGATCCCTGCTGCCAAACCTGGAAGCCAGCCACCTGCAGCCCTACCATGAGGGCCAAGCACCCCCAGGCTCTTGCCCAGCGGGGAATGGCAGCCCAGTTGGCCGCCACAAAGGAGATCACCCCTAGGCCCACCAGAACTGCGCCAAACAGCAGCAGCACCAGGGCAAATCGCCCGCCGGCTGAGCGTTGCAAACTCTCCAGTTGGTAATACTCCCGCAGGCGATCCCGTTGGGCAGGTTCGATCAACCCCTGCTCCACCCAGGCATCCAGCAGGTTGGCCAGTTGGCGGCGGAAACGCTCGCCGGGGTAGGGGGGGCGGGGAGAGGTCATGGCGGGATCCCGACAAGCGAAAGGAGGCTCGGGCGTTAAAGGAGTGGGATCGCTGAGGCGATTATAGTCCCTCACCCCTGGCTCCTCTCCCTCTAGGAGAGAAGGAATTGGGATCCCACTGCCTGAAGCACCCGCTGCAACACCTCTTGATAGCCAGCCACCGGATCCCCCAGATCAAAGCGAAAGAGATCCTTGTCCAGCACTCGCGGCTCGGATCCCCCCCGATCCCAAAGACGGCAGGTATCGGGGCTAATCTCATCCGCTAGCCAGATCTGCCCTTGCTCGTCCAGGCCAAACTCCAGCTTAAAGTCCACCAACTCTAGGCGGCAGCTTCGCCAGAAAGCCTGCAGATGGTTGTTGATGGCCAAAGCCAGGGATCCCAAGCGCTCCACCTGCTCCGGCGTGGCCAACTGCAATAGGCGGATGTGATCTGGGGTCACCAAGGGATCCCCCAAGGCATCGTTTTTGTAATAGAACTCCACCAGCGGCGGCTCGATGGGAAGGCCTTGCTCCAGGCCCAGCCGTCGGCAGAGGCTACCCGCTGTGCGGTTGCGCACCACCACTTCCAAAGGCAGGATGTGCAAGGCTCGCACCTGCATCTCGGTGGGGCCGGTTTGGGCCAAGAAATGGTTGGGGATCCCTTGCTGCGCCAGGTAGGCAAACACATGGCTGGAGACGGTGCAATTCACCTCTCCCTTGCCGGCGATGGATCCCCGCTTTTGGGCGTTGAAGGCTGTGGCGTCGTCTTTGTATTGGCAAAGATAAACCCTGGGATCGGCAGTGCGGTAGATGCGCTTGGCCTTGCCCTCGTAGAGCAGCTCTTGGGGGGAGAATGGCATACGCTAACCCCTAGTATCCGGCCAGCCGTCCGCGGATCCCTTGCCAGAAGGTGATGGCCAAGATGCGCAGATCCAGCCACAGCGACCAGTTTTGCACATAGTAGAGATCATACTGGGTGCGGCGGGCAATGCTGGTATCTCCCCGCAGGCCGTGGATCTGGGCCCAGCCAGTGAGGCCACTTTTTACCAAATGCCGATCCGGATACTTGGGGATCTCCTGGCTAAACTGCTCGACAAAGTAGGGCCGCTCTGGGCGGGGGCCCACTAGGCTCATTTCCCCTTTCAGGACGTTCCACAGTTGGGGCAGCTCGTCCAGGTTGGTGCGGCGCAAAAAGGCTCCTATCTTGGTTCGGCGCGGATCCCCGGGGCGCGTCCAGCCCGGCTGGCCGGCTGCCTCAGCATCCACTCGCATGGTGCGGAACTTGGCAATCCAAAAGCGACGCCCGTCCAAGCTCACCCGCTCTTGCCAATACAGAATGGGGCCAGGACTGCTGCAGGCTACCAGCAGGGCAATAATCAAAAACAGAGGGCTAAGCAAGATCAGGCCCAGGGAAGCTCCTAGGATGTCTAGAGCTCGCTTGAGGAACCGGTTGTGGGCGTAGCGCAAAGGGGGCTGACGCAGAGTTAGCAGAGGGATCCCGTCGAGAGACTGCAGGCTGAAGTTCACCGTTAAAAAACTTAAGATATCCGGCACCAAGCGCACCTGCACCGACAATGTTTGCAAACTGAGCAACAGAGGAGCAGTTGCCAGCTCCGGTTGCCCAAACCACACCTCCTGCACTTCTGGGTGGGCTTGCAGATAGGCGATCAAATGGGCCAGATCCAGCCGCTCAAGAGCCGACCAGGAAGGCTCAAGCTGACTGCACAAGCAGGGGAGGGTTCCTCGGGATGAGCCGGACAGAGTCCTGTCGGCAGACTCAACTCCGCCAGAGGTAGGGCGGGCGGTGTTTAGTACTGGATATGAATCTTGACAGGGATCCCCATTTTGAGATGGGGGATCTTCCTCAAAAGAGCCTTGCTCTACGCCTGCCCAGGCGACTACCTGGAAGCCCAACTGCGGGGATCGCTGCAATCGCTCCAACACTTCCGCCAACACCGACCAGGATCCCACCCAGATGACCTGCCGCCGACCGTAGCCCCTAGAGCACAACCAGCCCATGCCCAGCCGCAACCCCACCCGTACCAAAGTCAAACTCAGCAGAGCCAACAAGCCGGCGTAGCCCACCACCAGCCGCGACAAAGAGACCGAGCGAACGAAAAAGGCCCCTGCCAGCACCAAACCAAACGTCAATCCCAACCCCACCAGCAAACTGGCCCATTCTTCAAAGCGAGACAAGCGCTTCGACTCACCGTATCCGCCTAAGCCCGCCTGAATGCCCCAATAACTGAGGGCGGTCAACAATCCCAAGGCCGCGTAGACATCCCAAGGCAAGAGCTGATGAGGACGCAAGCTGCGCAGCCAGTAGCCCGCCCCGAAGGCCAACCAAATACAAAGGCCATCGCCAAAACAGGCCAAGGGCACCCACAAACGATGCAGATCCAGACGAGTTTTATAGCCGCGTTCGGCCAAGGGTTATCTCCTTCGGCATCAAGACTGTTGACAATCTTACAGAAAAGATTGTGCATCTGAGGCTATTGGACAAGATCAGTGTTGACCAAAACTTGAATGGGTAGCCCTCACCAGATAATTCTATTGACGGCCCTTCCCAGCTTCAAAGGACTTCATGCTGCTGACACAAAATAAGTTCTTTAAGTAATTGGGATCCTCATCATGCAAGAGATAAAAATCCCTGTTGAGTGGGTTAAGTACCGTCGGAAAAGGCTGTTGTAGAAACTACCAGAATTGCAGACATTAGATGTCGAAACATGAGAGTTTAAGCAATGATCAAAGTGCAGTCTGAGAACAGCAATGATGACAGGATACTACGATTTCGTTGCCGGGCCGGCTACTGCCAGCAGAGATACACCAAAGGGCAGAGAAAACTTAGGTATCAGATAGGCTTCTGCAGCAAAAATACCCGTCAGCAGTCGATTGAGCCAAAGCGGCGGCATTTTCAGATCTTGGCTTTCCCTCAGGCGAAGCACTTTCTGCATTATGCGGATCCCTGAAATGATTGGGAAAAGAAAACTGTTGAAGAAAACAAGGGTATAAACTTCTAGACCTGAGCTTTTAAGCAACGACAAAAGTTGCCCGCGGGTATATCATCTCTTGTGATGATTAAGCTCATCATGTAAACTCCACAGCCACGGATAAGCCGGAACAGTTACAACTAAGTAGCCAGATGGGGTTAACCTTTGACCGAGGGCTAGGAGAGCTTCCTTGTCGTTCTCCAGATGTTCCAGTACATCCAGCAAAGCAATCAAATCAAATTGTTGAGAACCAAAGGGGATCCGGTTTGGCAACTCCCCCTCTGCCACGATCCCAATACCGCGAGCTTGGGCCAGCGGCAGTGCAATTTCACTCTTTTCCATAGCCCAAACTTTGCCAAATCTGGACAACATCTCCAGGTTGCCGCCGCTACCACAGCCAGCTTCCAAAATATAAGCAGAGGGGGGAAGCGACAGGGATCCAATAACCCGACTCAGAATGTGACGGCGACCCAAAAACCACCAATGCCGGTCTTCCAAGCCTGCCATTTGCTCATAAGCTTCGGGATCCATACCCGTAACCCAACAAAAGATCAAAAACAGGATTAGCCGCAGAAGGGGTTAGCAGAGCATATCTATCTAAACTAAGTTTAGGGGGATAATCGAGCCTTTCCCCAGCGATGCTTACGATACCAGGCCGCCACGTGGGGACACCACGCTTCAAAGTGGGGCCAAATCAGTTCACACAGATGTTGAATTTCTCGTTGAGCATCTTCTTTGGCTCGTAAATCCAAAAAATGCATTAGACTACGGCAATTGAAAGAGACCACGAAGTGTTGTCGGATCCCGTAGCCAATGATGTTGCGAGCATCTTCATAGGGCAATCCGCACTCTTCTACCAGGCGATAATAAGCAATGGCCTGGCTGCGATATTGCGCAAGAATGATATCCAAAGCTGCGGGGGAGATGGGCTTGCAGCCTTGGCGGGTTTTGGCTTTGCCCTCCTTGACGCTGGCAGGAACGTAAAACAAAGTTTCCAGCTCTTGCAAAGACAAGGAGGACTCCGTCCCGCCACTGTGCTCCGCAATGTGCTCCGCACCGCTGTCGCGATAGGCCTCCGGCCCGCTGACGCGATCGCTGACGCAACCGTAGCCGGTCTCGCCAACAGGAGCAGCAGTCTCGGTTGTGCTCCGCACCGCTGACGCAAACAAGAGCTTTTTGCCCAAATCGGCAATTTGCTGGCCTGTATATCGGAAGGATTGAACATCAAAAGAAATTCCCACCCGATGAGTACGGGCCTGTTGCATGACGGCGTGGGGAAAATAGCCCACCCCAAAGGTGATCTGAGGATGCTCTAGAGGCCCATAGTGGCCACGGTTGCCCTCCAGCAAATGCCGCACCACGGCCTCTCCATACTTTTCCGGGATCCGGCTCTCTGGAGTGACAAAATCAGGGCTGTAATCCTGATGCATGGCCTGGTAGATGACCCGTTCTGGATCTGGGGTTTGATTCAGCACCACAACTTGAAACAAAGCATCCACAGGCTGCATCCCCTAGTGCTTCGCACCGCATGTTAGGATTCTGAGATCCTTGTAAGATCATATTGGCAGCGGAGAACGCCAACGGCATTGGCCTGCTCCACCACAGAGCATATTCCCTATCTGCCCCCACCCTGAGGTATTCCTTAACTCAGTGTAAGGAGAAGAGAGACCGAAACACCTTGGCTATAGGAGCCTGCGAGCTCGAGTTTCCTCTGCCAGCACCAGGCTTAGGGCCGGATTGCTGCGCAACAATCCCGCTACATAGAGGGTATAGACTTTCCCCGCCTCCAGCTGCAGGTCAAACCGCTGCAGGGGAATGCTCCGGCTGGGAGCCGACTGCACACCTGGCGCGGAGGCTGAAGGGGCTATGGCCACTTGAATTTGGGTAAAGCCGGGGCGCATAGCTTGAAAGGTGGATACTTGTCCAAACGCCAACTGGGGCAGCAGTACCCGCCCTTGCTCCCCTTGCCATTGCAGGGCCGGCGCATCAGGGGCAGCGTGGACAAACCGCACCAGGGCTTGATCAAAGGGCGGATGGATGTTGTCTTCCAGCACCAGGGCCGTCATGCGATTCGGCTCGTTGGCAGCAACCACCGAGAATACTCCCCCGCCCCTGAGATTGGCTACGGTTCTGGCCGCAACCAAAGAACTCGCAGGCTGGCCAGGGTTCTCAGGCGTTGAAAACAAAACAATGTCGTACTCGCCCGCCGGTATGCGCACGTACTCGCTCACCGAGCCATAGGCTATGCCCCGAGCAGCTCTCACCCCTCCCACTTCCAAGTCGATCCGAGGGGCATTGGGGGCCACATGCACCAAGCGCACTTGGACTTCAGAAACTCCCGCAGATGCCGAAGGCATCGGGATGGCACAGCCGGACAAAAGCCCCGACATCAACGATCCACCCACCACGCAGAGTACTGCGCTCACCCACTGTCGCACCATGTTCACGCTCACTCCTACTCCTCACACCCAACGCTCACCGGGGATCGAGCTGCTGTGTTCCGCCAAGCCAAGGGGCGCTCTCGCTCCCCAAAAGTTCGTATTGGCACGCCAAGGAACCTGCTCTTGTCTTACTCCACTTTTGCGCCCAATGCCATAGAGCTATGGAACGGGTTGGGATCTAGTTCCTTTTAACTAAACCAAAGGCAAATCACCGGACTCGGCCCCACCTGCAGGATCTGGGTTGGGGGCAGGGATCCCTGGCTGGGGAGACCGACGGCTAAACAAGCGGAAATAAGTGCTCACAGCCAGCTCTTTCAGGGGGAAAAGCAAGTAGGTCAGGGGGTTGATGGTGACGATGATGTTGCGGCAGTCTCGTTTGGCCTGGGCCAAGATCTGAGCGGCCACCCAATCTCCCGACATAACCCCAATGGGATTGAGCTGGCTCTTGAAGGGGCCGAGGATGAGCTTGCGCACTGTGCAGGGAGCATCGAGGCGGCGCAGAGTAACCAGATCGCCTAGGGCCCGCTTGGAGAGCTCGTAGAGGGGACTGAAAGCAGGGCTAGCCTCAGCCTCTGAGGTGTTCACCCACACCTCTTTGGTGGCCATCTCAGGGTTGCCGCGAACCGTTTGGAAGAATAGCTCCATCAGGCGCCAACTGGAGAAGGTATTGACGGCGTAAGACTGGCGAATGGCCTCGGGATCCCGATCCCCATGAACATTGAAGCCGTGGTTGAGCACCAAGATATCCACCCGCTCCAGCAGCTCAGCCAGGGATCCCTCTTGCCCCACCTGCCAGCGAACGGTCTCCACCGGCTGGATTTGGCCGTCCACTTCGATGTGAACCGAATCCGAATGGGAGCTGAGGGCGATGACTTTGGCCCCCTGCTGGTGAAAATGCTTGAGCAAGGCCCGGCCCAGGGTGCCGGAGGCGCCGGTGACGGCTACTCGCTTGCCTTTCAAGGAGAGACTGGTGCCCATGAGCCGATCTACGAGAGTCAGGGTGCCGCAAAAATAGGCGTTGGTATCGTCGAAGTGGTGCCGCCAGTGGTAGGCGCGGTTGACATGCCATTGGCTGGGAGGAACGGGGAAAGGCCCCGGCTGGTGGGTGATATCCGTCTGCAGGGCCAGCCCCCAACCCCGCAGCATACCAGCCACCCAGAAACTGGCCGAGTAGACCACCCCCACCGCTGCCGCCAGGCCGTACAGCAGGGATCCCTGGCCCAATACCACCACCCAAGGGATCCCGGCCAGGATCATCGTCGCCGCTTCGGGAACGTCGTGGTGCCACTGGGATTCTCGGTACAGCTGTGCATCCACCACGCTAAGGTCGGGGCGGAACAGGCGGTGGTGCAGGATGTGTTTGGGCATCAGCCAGGGCCACCGGTGGGCCAGCCAATGGCGCACATCCCGCACGATCTCAGCCCAAAGGATGGAGGCTAGGGCGACAGCCCCCACCCCTATCCAATGACTCGCGCTGCCGACATCCATAGGCTCGCTCGCAGTAGCCAAACCAATCCTGAGCTCGCGGTCGCCTCTTTTATGGACTCAGTTGGCGACTCTCAAAAATCATCGCAAAAATTCTTCAAAAGATCATCTTCGAGCCCGTCTTCTTTGTCCCCAAGGGAGGTAGAAATCAAGGGGCTACGGGCTGAAGCTCTCGGATCTCGACCGGATCTCCAACGGCCAAACCCAAAGCAGCAGCCGTCCCGCCGCGGAACTCCAGCACACCGTCCACCAACTGGGAAGGAGGCGGCCCATAGGTGGGGCAGGGTTGGGCGGGGCAGCCGGGCACATCGGCGGCAATGTACACCACCTTGCCTTGGTGAAGGAAAATGATGTCCAGGTTGATCAGGGTGTTGAACATCCAAAAAGAAGCTGGCTGGGGCGGATCAAAGGGAAACCACATGCCCCGATCCGGCGGCAAATCGGTGCGAAACATCAGGCCCAAGCGCTGTTGCTCAGGGGTGCGGGCCACCTCTAGCTCAAAGCGTTGGCCGGCAAGGGTGACTTCGGCTTCAACCGGCAGTTGCTGGGGCTGCCCTATGGCTGGGGGGGATGGAGAGATGGCTTCGGTTACCTGAGTTTGTGAGGCGGGAGATCTCTCCGTGGCAGCAGTACATCCCAAGCCGGATCCCAGGAGCAGTAGAGCCAGGCCCAAGGCGACTCTGCACCCTTTTGGAACGTGTATCGTGAACAGAACCATGTGGCACTCTCCTGTGCAGGCTTCATCCTATCGCGCCAGACGCTGCTGCTGCGACTTGACCAGCCAGACGCAGGAAGTTCCCCCCTGGGAGAGCCTTGCCAATTCTTGCTTGCCGGAAGCGGCCTGTGCTTTTCCCCCTTGAGCGCAGCCGGAATGGCGGCTCTGGGCAAGGGAAGTCCACAACCGACCCGATAGCATAGCCATAGACTCTGCCAGGAGAGCCCTATGAAAGACCTGTTCAATCGATCCTTGGTGAGCCGGATCCCTCTTCTGGCTCTGCTGGGTTTACTGAGCCTGGGCCTCTGGCCCACTCACGGGATGGGATCCCGTTCACAGGAAACCCCGGTGCGGATTCCCTTTGAGCCAACGGTGACCTATGGGGAAGGGTATGGGGAAAAGACCGTGGCCCAACAAGCCCAAAGCCGCTTTGCGCTGAAACTGTTTGATCACCTGCTCCGTCAGCAGCCCCAAGAGAACCTCTTTTTCTCCCCCTTGAGCATCCGCCTGGCCCTGAGCATGCTCTACAACGGCGCCTCTGGGGAGACTCAAACGGCAATGGCCGAGGTGCTGGAGGCACAGGACCTTTCCCTCAATGAGTTGAACTGGAGCAATGCCCAAATGGTGGGCTGGCTGGCGGAGGGATCCCCGGCAGGAGGGCCAGTCCAGGTGCAAATGGCCAACGGCCTCTGGGTGGATCAAACCCTCACCTTACAGCCCCAGTTTTTGCAGGCTTTGGCCACCTACTACCAAGCGGTGGTGAATCGGGTGAATTTGGGATCCCGGCAAACGGTGAACCAGATCAACGGCTGGGTGGCCGAGCGCACCCAGGGCAAGATCAACCGCATTGTGGATCGCCTCAGCCGCGAGGATTTGATGGTTTTGCTCAATGCCATCTACTTCAAAGGCGAGTGGACTCAGCCCTTCGATCCGGAGCGCACCCAAACTCAGCCCTTTACTCGGTTGGATGGCCGCCGCGTCCGAGTACCCATGATGGTTCAATCAGGTCGTTACAACTACCTGGAAACCGAGCAGTTGCAGGTGGTGAGCCTGCCCTACGGGGAAGGAGAACTGGAGATGCTGATCCTGCTGCCCAAGAAGGGAGTGAAGCTGGAATCGCTGCGGGCAGAGCTGAGCCCGGAAACTTGGCAAGAATGGACGGGATCCCTGCGCCCCCGTGCAGGTTCGGTGCGGATCCCGAGATTTGAATTGGCTTATGAAACGGATCTCACTTCCGTTCTGCAGCAGTTGGGCCTGGGGATTGCCTTTTCCAACCGAGCCGACTTCAGCCAGATGACCCCAGAGCCAGCGCGGATCAGCAAAGTCCTGCACAAAGCAGCAATTGAAGTGAACGAAGAGGGATCCGAGGCGGCAGCCGCTACTGGGGTGATTGTCTCCCGGACTGCTGTCGACCGGCAAGAGCCCTTTCAATTTGTGGCAGATCGGCCCTTCTGGTTTGCCATTGTGGCCTCCGGATCCGGCGGCAATGCCGAAGCTCAAACCGTGTTGTTCATGGGATCCCTGGTGGATCCTGAATAAGGGGATCCCTCAGGGCAGCTTGCTGACTTCTTACCGGGCGTGCAGATCGCTCTTCAGGATGTGTTGACCCCAGACCGGCTCCCTTGGTTGGTTTAGCCGTTTTTCATTGCGGAGGTCATGATGGTCGAGGTTTTGGAAAGAGAAAAATTGGCCGAGGCACCTGCTGATAGTTCTCCGGCAGCTTCTCGAAAAATTTGGACTGACGAAGAGTTTATGGCTTTACCGGAGGATGGCAATCGCTATGAGGTTGTGAATGGAGAACTGGTTACTGTGGGCTCGGCAGGCGCAAAGCATGGGTACTACGTAAGTTTGATTCATATCATTCTAGGCTCGTACGTTCGCAGTCAAAGGATTGGATTTACCTTCGATTCCGATACTTCCTTCAAAATGAAATCCGGTAATCGCCGCTCTCCGGATTGTTCTTTTTTTTCCAAAGAACGACTGCAATCTCTGGGCGGGATCCCAAGGGGTTATATTGAGGGATCCCCAGACTTGGCTGTAGAGGTTCTCTCGGATGCCAACACCATTGGAGAGATCCACGACAAGGTTGTTGAGTATTTCGAGAATGGATCCCGGCTGGTCTGGATCATTCATCCTGAAGAGAAATACGTTCTGGTCTATCGCCGGCCTGAGCCTGAAGCATTGAAGAAACCCGGCGACATCCTGGAAGGTGGAGAGGTGATCCCTGGATTTGCGCTGGATTTATCAGAGTTTTTTGCCGAGCCGGAGTTGTAGTTTTTCACCAACGCAATGTACGGATAAGACGCCTTCAGCACCTAGGGAAGAGCAGCCCTGTTAAACTAGTCTCAACAGTGGGATCCCATTTCATGGCATTGGTTTATCCGCAGGTTCTGGAGCGCAATCCCAAACGGCTGCGCATTGCCCTACAACGGTTCACTTCCCAGCAACTGGCTTGGCGGGCGGCAGCAGGCTTGGTGCTGCTAATTTTGGGATCCCAACTGTGGGCTCGTTCGCCGCTGTTGGGTTTAGTGGCTGTGGGGATGGGCCTGTGGGCTGGGATCCCTTGGGGGTTGGGGCAGATCCTGAATCTAGATTGCCAAAGCCAACGGGTGACCTTGACCCGGCTGGGTGGCCCTTGGGGCTTTTGGCGGCAGCAGGTGTTTTCTTATCCCTTGGCTCAGTTGCAAGGAGTGCGGCTGCATCGAGTGGGTCAGGAAGTTTTGGATAACCAAGCTCAAGAGAGTTTCCAGGTCCAAAGCCAAGTGCGGCTGCAGTTTCACAGCGATCCTTCTAAACCGGAGCTGAACGAGGAGGTCATCGCCTGCTTTAGCAGCCAAGTCGGCATCAAAGGGGACGAACCAGAAGCTTTCGTGCTCTCTCAGCGGCTGGTGCGCTGGATTCAGAACTATCTATCCGAACACTCAGGAAACCTAAGAAACAACTCTTCACCCTGAAAGCCCCCTTTTCGAGGATACTGCCCCACCGTTCCAGTAGACTCAAACTTTGCTCTCCTTTTCGGGGAGATGGGGAATTGTTGGCACAGTGCTTGATCCTGGGTTAGAAATACTACCGAAAAGCAGTGTACTCCTTGACACTTTCTAAACTTAATAAACTTAACTTAATCGACAACCTTCATGAGCGCCTCCTGGGATCTGGTCAACCTGCTTACCTTACTCAACTGGAACACTCTGCCCGGATGGCTTTGGCTGCTCCTTTGGGGATCCTCACTGGCCGTGGTGATGTACTGGCAAAAGCGCTGGCTGCAGCGGGATCAGGTGGGTTTTCCCGATGTCATCATGCTGGCGCGTGCAGATACGACGGTGGTGGAATGTAACGAAGCTTGCCAGAAAATCTTGGGGGATTGGCGGGGCAGGCGCTGGATCGACGTGCTGCCGGCAGAAGAGCAGGAGCAGGCGCAGCAAAAGATAGCCCACCTTACCCCTCAGCAGCCCACCTTTACCCGGATTAGCAGAGTGGCGGATGCAGCGGGGCAGGTGCGGTGGTTTGAGTGGATCAACCAAGGCATTTTTGACCGGCGGGGCCGCTTGCAGTTTATTCGCGGCGTGGGCCGAGACATTACCGAGAAGAAACAGTTGGAAGAAAACCTGCGGCTGCGGGAGGCCCAACTGCGCACCTTGTTGGATGCCCTGCCATTGGCGGTGTGGGCCAGGGATCCCCAGGGAGTGCTAATTTTGCAAAATGCCACCGACCGCGCCTGGTTTGGCGATCTGCTGGGTACTTCTCTGGAGGAGGTGGCTCAGCAACATCCCCACTGGCCGGAGTACACCTCTCAAGTTCTAGCCGATCTAGAGCGGCAAGGGTTTTCCCAACTCGAGGGCAAGGAAGTAATTCAAGGTCAGGAGCGCTATACTTATCGCCTGGCCGTAAAGCTTCAGGATCAGTCTAAAGGTTTGGGACTTCTCGGCATTGTCCTAGATATCACCGAACAAAAGCGGCTGGAACAGGAGGTGTGGGAACAAGAAGAGCGTTTTCGCGCCTTCCTCAACAACAGCCACGACATTTTGTGTCGGATCGATGCCCAAGGTCTGCTGCGTGCCTTAAATCCTCCGGCTGCTGAGAAAATTTTGGGGCGTGCTCCCAATCAGGGAGAGGCCGTACCCTTGGATTGGGTTCACCCCGAGGATCGGCAGAACGTTGCTAATGCTCTTGAGCAACTCAAGGCTCGACCTGGCGAGACACTCAGCTTTATTTACCGGGCCCAACACGCCGACGGCCATTGGGTGTGGCTGGAGAGCCTCTGCACCAATCTCTTGGATGATCCTTTGGTTCAGGGGATCGTTTCCAGTACCCGCGATATCACCCAACAAAAGCAGGTGGAACTGGCTTTGCGAGAGAGCGAAGCCCGCTTCCGAGAAATTGTAGAGGCTGTACCGATGACTTTCTTCCTACAGTCGGCAGACTTTAGCCGCGCTCTTTACAAAAGTCCTCGTTGTGAACAGATTTTCGGATATACACCAGAGGAGCTTTATCGCCAGCCGGATCTGTGGAAGGAAAGGATCCACCCAGAGGATCTGCCAAGAGTGATGGAAACCCTGTCTCTTGCCACCCAAGGCAAAATGTCAGTTACCTATCGGATTTTCCACCCAGATGGCAGGCTGCGCTGGTTGCGTACCTCTTGTTACCCTGTCTTGAACGAGCAGCAGGAAGTCGTTCACATCGCAGGCATTACCGAAGATATTACGGAGCAGAAAGAAGCAGAGCTGGCTCTACAAGAAAGTGAGGCCCGGCTTAGGGCCATTCTGGATGGGATCCCTTTTCCCATCTTTCTCAAAGATTTGGAGGGGCGCTACTTACAGGTAAACACTGCCTATTTGCAGCAAGGGTGTAACCAGGAAGAGATCCTCGGCAAAACCGATGCCGAACTCTTTCCGCCAGAAGATGCCCTCAAGTTTCGAGAGCAAGATCAAAGGGCTATCCAGTCCCCTGATCCGATTAGCTGTGAGAGTGTCGTTTCTCGTAACGGTCGAGAAATATCGAGGTGGGTCACCAAATTTGCCCTGCGGGATCAGCAAGGGGATCCCTATGCCGTTTGCGGTGTTGTTGTGGACATCACCCCCCTCAAAGAAGCTCAAGAAGTGCTTCGGCAAGAGGCAGAGCGGGAGCGACTGTTGGGGGCCTTATTGCGGCGGATCCGCCAAGCTTTGGACTTGCAAACCCTCTTGGAAACAACGGTTGCGGAAGTGCGAGAGTTTCTCCAGGTAGATCGGGTGATGATCTACCGACTGCAGGGAAACGGGGGTGGGATTGTGGCCGCCGAGTCGGTAGCGGATCCCTGGCCCAGCCACCTGGGCCGCTACGTGTGGGATGAGTATTTCCAAAGGGATCCGTGCTATCGCAAGTACCAAGAGGGCTTTGTCCAGGCAGTGGGGGATGTAGCAATAGCCGATTTGGATCCTTGCTATCGGGAGTTGCTGGAGTCTTTCCAAGCCCAAGCCAACTTGGTGATCCCGATTCGGCAGGGTGAGGCTTTGTGGGGTCTATTGGTAGTTCAGCACTGCCAATCCAGCCGCCCTTGGCAAGAGTGGGAAATCCGGCTTTTACAAGAGCTGAGCGATCAATTAGCCATCGCGTTGCAACAGGCCCAGTTATATGAACAACTGCAAGCCCTCAATCAAACCTTGGAAGAAAAGGTTCGGCAACGCACCTCTGAGTTGCAGCGATCCCTGCAATTTGAGGCCCTGCTGAAACGCATCACTGACCGGGTGCGCGACTCTCTGGATGAAGCTGAGATCCTCAACGCTGCTATACAGGAGTTGGGAGAGAGTCTAGATGCCAATGGCTGTCATATTGGTCTTTACAATCAAGCTCTCACCCTTTCCACCATCAGCTACGAGTATTGTCCTCGCTTGGGGTCGGCCTTGCATACTTGTATTCCCTTTGCCCAATATCCAGATCTCTACGCCCAGTTGTTGCGAGGAGAGCCCTGCATATTTTGTTTACTTCCTGACGACCCCCGCCAAGTATCAGTCTTGGTCTGCCCTCTGCGGGATGGGGAGCAAGTCTTGGGGGATCTGTGGGTTTTTCGCAGCAGCGAGGAAAGTTTTGATGAGCAGGAAATGAATCTCGTAGCTCAAGTGGCCAATCAATGTGCTATCGGCCTAAGGCAGGCGCGCCTATTCCGAGCTGCCCAAGAGCAGGTGCAAGCCCTGGAGCGCCTCAACCGCTTGAAAGACGATTTCATCAGCACTGTCAGCCACGAGCTGCGCACTCCTCTAGCCAGCATGAAAATGGCCCTGAAAATGTTGCAGATGGCTCACACTGGGGAGAAACGAGCTCAATACTTAGCCATTGCAGAGCGAGAATGCCAGCGGGAAATCGAGCTCATCAACGACCTGTTGGATCTGCAGCGGTTGCAGTCCGGGACCTACGCTCTAAGTGTGCAAACCCTCACCTGGCGGGAGCTGCTAGGGGATCTGTTAGCCATTGCCGAAGAGCAGGCCCGCGCCAAAGGGCAAACCTTTCAAGCCAGTGTCCCTCTGGAGAGCACCCTCACGACGGATCCCTTGCTGTTGGGACGCATCCTGCGGGAGCTGCTACACAACGCTGTGAAATACACCCCCGGCCAGGGATCCATCCGCCTAGAAGTCAGGGTTGAGGCCAACCGAACTCGCATCCAAGTCAGGAATAGCCAAGAGATCCCGGCTGAGGAACTCACCCGCATTTTCGAGCGCTTTTACCGGATCCCCAGCCATGATCCTTGGAAAGAAGGGGGCACCGGTCTGGGCTTGGCTTTGGTGAAACAAATGGTGGATCAACTGAGGGGATCCCTCGAAGTCAGCAGCGCCGCCGGCTGGACAACTTTCACGCTCCACCTGCCCCCTCTGCCCCAGTTTTAAAGGTTGAGCGGATCCCTGGGGACTCCTGCTTTGCGCTTGCGCTTTTCCAGGTTGGTTTCAAAGTAGCGATGGTTACGCAGATCTGGCAAGATTCCTGCCTCAGAAACTTAGCCCTTAAAGCGGCGCAGCGCCGATTTGATCCCTACCTTAGGGGTTCTCTCCCCCGGTACCTCTGCACAGCCCGTCTTATTGTAAGTTCTGTAGCAACAGATACGGAAATAGTTCCCAACACAGATGCTCATCTCGGCCAGAAGAGATAGAGGCTGAGTATTCTGAGGGTTGCTGTCGTATCCGGGATCTGGATTGGCCGCCAACCCAACCTTCTCAATCTGGTCACGCTGCCGAAGACGCGAGGCAGAGAGGATTTGTTGCAAGTAAGTTTCAATTCACAACTTTTTCTTAATAAGTGATTTCGGTTCTTGAGGATCTGGCTTACTTTGTTACCTGTAGAGTGTTCCTTGCCAAAAACCTATGAGCATTGTTGCCCAAGTCATCGCGCAGTCGGACGCGGCTGATCGCTTCCTCAGCAGTGCCGAGATCGCCAAGCTAGAGGATTTCTTCAGCAAGGGTCAAGTTCGCATCCGAGCCGCCCAAAAGTTAGCAGAGAACGAGCAAAAAATTGTCCAGGAAGGCAGCAAACGGTTTTGGGCCAAATGCCCCAACACCCCCAGCAATAAGGGCAACCCTCAAAAAACTGCCCTCTGTCAACGAGATCAAGGCTGGTATATCCGCTTGGTTAGCTATTGCATCTTGGCAGGCAACGATAAGCCGCTGGAAGATATCGGCTTGAACGGCATGCGAGAAATGTACATCTCTTTGGGCGTGCCGCTACCCAACCTGCGGGTGGCGATGAGCTGCCTAAAAGAGGTAGCTGCCGGCATTCTTTCTTCAGAGGAGATGGCTCTAGCTGCCCCCTACTTTGATCGACTGATTCGCGCTTTTTGAATCGATGAATGGATAGACAAATCGCTGCCCTCTCGCTCAGTTTTAGAGTTGAGGCGCGCTACTCCTGCCTCTGCGAGCTTGAGGTTTCGGCTGGCTTTGCGAGCTTGACCTGCAAGCTGTGAAGTTGTCTTAAGTTGCAATCCATAAGAGTTCTCACAGGCAATGCCTGAGCAAGCGGTGCAAGGACTCCGTCCCGCTAACGCGAACAGCATTTGCCCAATTGCCTCAAGAAATCAGTCCCTACTAGTGCTTAGAGGAGAAAAATCCATGAAAGATACCATCACTTCCCTGATTAACCCCGCCGATGAGAAAGGCTCTTACTTAGATGCCGCAGCTCTGGAACAATTAAATCGCTATTTCCAGAGTGGCAACATGCGCGTCAAGGCGGCCAAAACCATCAGCTCCAGCGCCAGCAGCATTATCAGCAAAACGGTTGCCAAGAGCTTGCTCTACGGGGATATTACCCTACCGGGGGGCAATATGTACCCTACTCGGCGCTACGCGGCTTGCTTGCGGGACCTGACCTATTTTCTACGCTATGCCACCTACGCCATGTTGGCTGCCGATCCCTCAATTTTGGATGAGCGCGTGTTGCAGGGTTTAAAAGAAACTTACATCACCCTCGGCGTTCCCATCGATCGCGTCATTCAGGCCCTCAATGCCATGAAAGAGGTCCTGACCGAAAGTCTCGACACAGAGGCAAGTCAAGAAATGGCCGTTTATCTTGACCATATCATTGCCGGTCTGAGCTAAACGTGCCTGTATTTTTGAGGGCTCACTGAGGAGCTATCTATGAATGCCAAAAAGATGCACCCATCGGGCTACCCCTGGTGGTCAGGTAACGCTCGATTGATGAACCTCTCTAATACTTTTATCGTGGCGCATGTGGCCCATGCGGCCTTGATCATGGCTTGGGCGGGGGGCTTTACCTTGTTTGAGCTGGCCAAGTTCTCGCCAGAGCGGCCCATGTACGAGCAAGGGCTGATTTTGCTGCCCCACTTGGCCACATTGGGGTGGGGGGTTGGCCCCGGTGGCCAGATCGTCAATACCTTTCCCTATGTGGCCATTGCCTCAATTCACCTGGTGGCTGCCGGCGTGTTGGCTGGAGGAGCCTACTTCCACCAAACCCAACTTCCCCCCAGCTTAGATATGGAATTCGGCAGGGCTGCCAAGTTTCACTTCACTTGGGATGATGCCAAAACGTTGGGAGTGATTTTGGGGCACCACCTACTGATTTTGGGCCTGGGATCCCTATTGTTGGTGGCCAAGGCGATGGTGTTCGGGGGGCTGTATGACGCCAACACCGGTCAGGTACGCCTGGTTACGGCTCCAACTTTGGACTTTGCCACCCTTTGGAACTACCGCACCCACCTGTTTGATGTCAATAATTTGGAAGACTTGGTGGGGGGCCATATCTATGTGGGAGCTCTTCTCTTGTTGGGAGGGGTGTGGCATATCCTGGTTCCGCCGTTTGAGTGGGTTAAAGCTCGCTTTCTCTTCTCAGCAGATGGGATCCTCTCCTACTCTCTATTCGGCATCGCCCTAGCCGGTTTTGCGGCTTCTTACTACTGTGGGTTTAACTCGCTGGCCTACCCGGTGGAGTTTTACGGCCCCACCCTGGAGCTGAAATCCGCCTTTACTCCTTACTACTTCGATCCAAATCAAACGGGAGCGTGGAACTACTCCTCAAGGGTTTGGCTGGCGAATGCTCACTTCTACTTAGCCTTCTTTTTTCTACAAGGATCCCTGTGGCATTTTCAGCGAGCGATGGGATTTGATGTCGGCAAGATGCTGCAGCTTTGGCAGCAGAGTCGGCAGGAAATGACCTCTCAGTCGGTGTATCAGGTTCAATTTCAGTGCCGACCTCAGCCTGACTTTGCAACTTTTTACGAGCCGCCCTTTGCAGGTCCAGAGCCTCTATCTGTATCTCCCGAGGATATCTACTGGTATCAGCCGCCAAAGGCTCCCAGCTCCAGATCTCTATCGTTGATAAACGGCGTTCGGCAAACTCTCTATGAAGTGAACTACACCCTTAGGAGGTGGATCTTCTACGAGCCCGCAAGAGAGAAGATAGCTTTCAATCGTTCTGACTTAAAGGCAGATTATGGTTCGCGCAAGTCAAGGGCTGATTTCTCGAAGTTTGCTCGATCTCTGCCCAAAGTCTTCTACGAGCCGAGCAGAGTTCAGGCTTAACCTACCTGGGATTTGAGGGGGTTTGGCCCTCAGGAGAGGTGATTACCCTGCCTGGGGGCTTTTTGCTTTGCTAGGGCTCCGCAGTGTGGGCTAAGGAAGGGAGTACCGATCTAGACTTGGCCTTGGTGAAGCAAATGGTGGATCAACTGAGGGGATCCCTCGAAGTCAGCAGCTCTGCTGGTTGGACGACTTTCACGCTCCATCTACCCCAATTGCCGCAGTTTTAACCCCTACTCCACCGCTCCCCCTCGCTTTGGGGTTTGGGATACAGTACTGGCAGGGATCCGGGGGGGCTTTGCCTAAACCTATGACAACTCGCCTAGATTTGGCTCTCACTCTTGAAGACTTCCTCAAGTTGCCTCACATAGAAGAGTCTCCGGCATGGGAGTACGTGGATGGAGTTGCCATTCAAAAACCGCTGCCCAAAGCCCGCCACTCCATTTTGCAAAAACGCCTCGTGGCTGAGGTTGACGGCAGCACCACCGACTATACTGCCCTGCCCGAACTGCGTTGCACTTTTTCCGGTCGTTCCATTGTTCCCGATATTGCCGTAATTGCGTGGGATCGAATTCGCCTCAGTGAAACAGGCGAGCCAGAAGATGACTTCACCGCAGCACCCGACTGGATTATCGAAATTCTTTCGCCGGGTCAAAGGGTAAGCCGTGTAATCGATAATATCCTGCATTGCCTAAAGCACGGCAGCAAATTAGGGTGGATGGTGGATTTAGACGATTACTCTATTTTGGTATTTGCTCCTCAACAAGAGCCGGAAATTTGCCGAGCAGATCGTCAGCTCAAGGTGATCGACGGGATCCAGTTAGCATTGACTCCACAACAAATCTTTGTTCTCCAATACACTACCCCCGCCGCATGGCCGTAACCCCCGTGGGATCCAGCACCTTGCCCCGTTCCACCTCGGCATAGACCAGGTAGCGATCCCCGCAGTCCATCCAAGTTTTCACACGGCACTCCAGGTAAGCTAAGGCATCCAACAAAATGGGGCAGCCATTTTCGGCAGTGGCCGTGGCCAAGCCGGCAAACCGATCTTCTCCAGGGCGCTGGGGCCGCTGAAAGTGCCGTTGCAAATTGCTACCTTTGCCTTCCCGCAAGATGTTGAGCACAAAGGGGGCCTGGGGATAGGTCAGCAATTCGGCTTCTTGTTCCTTGTTCACCGACAGGGTTAGCCCTGGTGGATTGAAGCTAGCCTGGGCCACCGACCAGGTGAGGAAGCCGCGGCGGGTCTCTCCTTGCAGGGCGGTGACTACACACAGGGATCCCACCACCCGGCTCAGGGCTTGCCCAACCCGATCCGCCTGAGTTTCGCTGCTGGTTTGGCGAGGGGCGCGGGCTCGTTTGGCTTTGCGCAGGGCCTGAGCAAACTGGGATCCCGCCTCTTGACAGGCTTCTAGGATTTCAGGGGTGGGCTTAAACTTGGCGCGGATCGTCTCAAACCCCAAGGAAAAGCCGGCATTGAGCAACTTACTCTCGATGAGATCCACCGCTTCTCCGCTCCAGCCGTAGGAGCCGAAAACCCCGGCCAATCGGGTGGTGGGAACTGAAGAAAGGATGATGCCAAGGGCGGTTTGGATCTGCACAGGAGGATGGCCGGCCAAAGTCGGGGATCCGATAACAAACCCTTGGCAGCGCTCCAGAGCTTGGGCGATCTCTTCCGGGGTGGCCCATTCGCAGTTGATCCGCTCCACCTTAACGCCGGCTCGCTCCAACCCTTGGGCTATGGCCATGGCCATCAAACCTGTATTCCCGTAAGCAGAAGTGTACAGAAGAGCTACCCGCTGCTCGCCGGGATCCTCCTCGCACCAAGTGTGGTAGTCCAGCCGCAACCGCCGCAGGCTGTGGCGCACCAAGGGGCCGTGGGCAGGGGCATAGATTTGGGCGGGAAATTCTTCCAACTTGGCCAGGGCTGCCTTCACCTGGGACAATTGGTTGCGGTGCAAACAGTCGAAGTAGTAGCGACGGTCTTCGCTGAGCTGCCGCCAATGTTCGTCAAACACTTGCTCATCGCACACATGGGCGCCGAACAGCTTATCGGTGTAGAGGATCCCGGTGGCCGGATCGTAGGTACAGAGGGCATCTGGGTGGCGGGGCGTGGGCACGGTGCGAAAGTGCAACTCATGCCCTTCTCCCAAATCCAGGCGATCCCCATCTCGGATGACCCGCAAACGGAAAGACTGGTCGCCATTGTAGAAAATGCCCAGATCGGCGGCTTCTTCTTCGTCGCGACTGCGGGGCAAGGGATCCATCTCTTCAAAGGCAGCCCGTAGCGTAATGGATCCCGGCTTGGAGCAGAGCACCATCGCGTAGGGAGCCAGAGGCAATAGGGCCTTGAGAGTGGCAATGCGGTTAAAGTTGACGTGGCTGAGCAAAATAAAGTCCAACCGCTGCAGGTACTGGTGTTGGGCCAGCTCTTCTAAAAAGATGCTGGTGAACGATTCCCCCGGAGGATCGATGAGAAGGGTTTGGCGGGCCTGGATGAGGTAGCTATTGGCAGTGGTGCCCCGTTGCCGAGCGTATTCCAGCTCAAACTTCAGGCGATCCCAGGTGCGGGAGCGGAGAACCAGCGTGGACGGGCCGATAAGGGCAACTTGGACATCGCGGGCGGGGATCTTGCTCTCCATAGCAGCCTCCGATGCGGTATCTGTCCTCACCTTGCCACGAAACTGGAGGAATGGGGATCCCTTTTCAGAGTTTCGGGAGAACAGGGGTTGGCTTACCCAAAAGTTGGGTCTGAAGCCCCGTTCTACCCCTACGCGGAACTCAACCAGTAGGGCGGCTTTTGTGCTACAGCAAATACAGTGGCGAGAAGACTCAACTGCCCAAAAAACCACACGACTGTCTTAAAGCTGTTCACGCAGTGTTGCTAAGAAATACCAGTAATTAAGAATTTTCTCCCTTTGGGACAGGGAGTATTCAAGTTTTTGGCCAGCGAAAAGAAGAGGCTAAGATCGGCTTGTAGCGTGTTCAGGCTGCCTATGTCTGCCCGATCCAAGTCCAAAGTGGAAGCCCCTGCTAAGGGGATGGATCCCCGCCAGTTTACTGAAGCTGATGTGGCGGCAATTGCAGAGCGGTTGGAGCGCAATGAGTATCCGACCGTCTTTGGCTGCTTGGAAGACTGGCATGCCCTTCGAGCCATCGCCTTTTACGCCCCCGACTTGGTGGCCCCTTATGCACATCTGTTGGAGTGGGAAGTGGATGAAGATTAGGGCTGTCCTTGCAGTTCTTAAAGGGATCCCAGTGCTCAGGGCAACGAGGGGGGAGGATTTCCGTCAGAGCCTTGCCGGCGAATCAGGTAGCGCACCTCTTCAAGGAGAACGTTGAACCTCTGATCCGTTTCCGCCTGCCGTTGGTTGATGGCCTGGATGGCGCGTTCGTGCTCTCGTTGTAGGGCGGTGAGGGTGACAAGAGCTTGAGTCACTTCCTCTGCCCACTCGGCAAGGTGAGCTAAGTCAGAGCGGGTCTCGCTGACAACTTGCTGTAGCTCTCGCAGGCTTTGAGCTTGGGCAGCAGCTTGTTCGGCAAATTCGGCGCGGCTTTCTTGGATGGACTGACGCAGCTCCTCGATTTCCCGCAGACGGGCGGCGTTCTCCTCGGCAGACTGGGTGCGGCTTTCTTGGATGGACTGACGCAGCTCCTCGATTTCCCGCAGACGGGCGGCGTTCTCCTCGGCAGACTGGGTGCGGCTTTCTTGGATGGACTGACGCAGCTCCTGGATGGATTGGCAGAGCTCCCGGATTTCTCGGCTGTTGGCAGCGGTCTGTTCAGCCGTCCAAGCCAGCAGTTGTTCCACCCGGTCTAAGCGGTCTTGGCTCTGACTATTCACTCCGATGCCTCGCCTTGTGATGCAATCGATAAACTCCATCCGATTATAAGTGGAGTTAAGCTCAGCCAAATAGGATAGGTGGAATGGTTATTCCCAGAGCCGCCGGATCGGAGACCGATGCAGCAACTGGTGGGCTTCGGACAGCAACTCCGGGATCCGCAGATGCTCTGGGCAGCGGGGCAAGCAGTCACCGCATTCGGTACAGCGGTCGGCAGGTGACCCCGGAAACCAATGCCCAGCTTGGCCGAACATGTTGTAGCGGTACTGGGCAAACTCCGTCATCTCGTGGGCAATGGCCAAGTTGCGCAAACGCAGCACTTCGGGAATGTGGATCCCTTCTGGGCAGGGCAGGCAGGCGTAGCACTGGGCGCAGCGGCTGGATCCCAAGCGTTCCTGCTCGGTTTGGCGCAACCGTTCTTGCACCTGAGGGCCATTTACCCACCACCGGTCGGGATCCCGTAAGGCCGACAAGGCCACCTGCAACTCCTCAGGATGGGTGATGCCTAGGCTGAGGGTGTGAACACGGGGATCCGCCAGCAAAAAACGATAGGCAAATTCCAAGGGGCTGAAAGGGGCACAGCACTCCTGCAGGTGTTGGGGCGGGCGATAGAGCATTCCCCCCTTATCGGCGGGAGAAATAATGAACACGCCCATATCCTGCTGGGCAGCTGCTTTTAGGGCCGGTGCATTGCGCTGTTGGAAAAAGTGATAGTGCAAATTAACAAAGTCAAAGCATCCTGTCTGGATGGCCTGCAAAATTAACTCCAGGGATCCATGGGTGGAAAAACCAATGTAGCGCACCCAGCCTTCTTGCTGCATCTGCTTGAGAATCGGCAACCCTTTCTGCAGCACCCACTCCAGATGTTCCGGCAAGTTGATGCCATGAAAGGCAAATTGATCCAGGTAATCCACCCGCAGACGGCGCAGGGATCCCTGAAGCCGCTCTCGCAACCCATCTGTGGGAGTGAGTTTGCTGGTCAGAATCAACTGATGGCGTGAAAAGGGCAGGGTTTGCAAAATCTCGCCCAAGAGCACCTCGGCATGGCCATAAGCCTGAGCCGTTTCGATGTGGTTGATCCCTGCGGCTAGGGCTGCCTCAACGGTTGCCTGAGCCTGAGCCCTGGGCACATTGACCAAGCGCATGCTGCCCAGAGAAAAAACCGAGACAAGCTGTTGGGTGCGCCCAAAGCGACGGTAAAGCATTCCGGTTGAGGTAGCACCGGCAACTTCCATCAAGCCACCCCCTGGAAACGAGAAACGGCCTCAGATTGTCGGGTACAGACGGCATTTCCCTCAGGGGATTGGGGGTTTTTGCCCAGCAGTTCTGCCGCCAGCAGGATCGCCTGCTTGAGGCTCTCGCATCGGGCCACCCCTTGGCCGGCAATGTCGAAGGCGGTGCCATGATCGGGAGAGGTGCGAACAAAAGGCAACCCAATTGTCAGGTTGACTGCCCGGTCAAAAGCCAGCATCTTCACCGGGATCAAACCTTGATCATGATAGAGAGCCAAGTAGGCATCTGCCACAGTTGGGGATCCCTGGCCATGCCAGGCTTGCGCGGGAGCCACCCACAGGGTGTCGGGGGGAAGCGGCCCCCAGATTTGGGCGTGGGCATAGGTGCGCAGCAGCTCGGTCAGCCATTCTTTTTCCTCAGATCCCAGTTGCCCCTGTTCGCCGGCGTGGGGATTCAGGCCGGCCACTGCAATCCTAGGATCCGGGATCCCAAAGGTGTGGCGCAGGGATCCCACCAGCAAATCCAGCGCTGTCCGCACCCGCTCTGGGGTCAGCACGGTGGGCACCTGGCCGAGGGGAATATGGGTGGTGGCCAGCAAAACCCGCATCTGCCAGCCACTGTGGGGGGAACGGGCGACAAACAGCATCCCGTAGCGTTCAGACCCACTCAGTTGGGCCAAAACTTCCGTTTGGCCAGGGAACCGGTAGCCAGCTTGATGCCAGAGATATTTGGCGATGGGTGCTGTCACGATCCCCTGAAACTCCCCCTGCAACGTCCGTTCGACCGCCGTTCTCAGGTAAGCAAAACTAACCGCACCACTGTCGGCATCCCCTTGACCGACACGGCCAGGCTGCAACCAAAAGCCCGTGTTGCATTCCAGCATCGGGATCCCTGCCGGATGGGCCAATGGAGCCGGCGACCGATCTCTCAGCAGGCGATAGGTGGCTTCTAGAACCTGCCGATCCCCTACAACCGTGATGTGGGCGCAAGACTGCACCTCAGGATCCGCCAGCGCCTTGAGCACAATTTCCGGCCCAATTCCCGTGGGATCCCCCAAGGTCAGCGCCAGTTTGGGCAGTGCAAGGCTCATGGTGTCTTTTCTTGAGAAGACGGACGATCCCCATGTTCCAGGGGAAAGAGAGTGCTGAGGAAAGCTGTGGGGAAGGTCGCCATCCCTTTGAGCAAGAATTCTGAGCTCAGCCTATCAAGTCAGCTGCAAGGGGATCCATGCCGGCAAAATGGTTTAATGAGGGTTTAGCGATATTGAACCTCTATGGCCGAGACATTCCTTTACAACGCCTTGCGTGCTGCCCTCGACGAAGAAATGGCCCGGGATCCCAACGTATTTGTTTTGGGAGAAGATGTCGGCCATTACGGCGGCTCCTACAAAGTCACCAAAGACCTGTATCGCAAGTACGGGGAGATGCGTCTGCTGGATACCCCCATTTGCGAGAACAGCTTCACCGGCCTGGCCATCGGGGCAGCCATGACCGGCTTGCGCCCGGTGGTGGAAGGGATGAACATGGGCTTTCTGCTGCTGGCCTTCAACCAAATTGCCAACAATGCCGGTATGCTGCGCTACACTTCCGGGGGCAATTTCAAGATCCCGATGGTCATCCGCGGGCCGGGCGGGGTGGGTCGTCAGTTGGGAGCAGAACACTCGCAGCGGCTAGAGGCCTACTTCCAAGCGGTGCCCGGGCTTAAGATCGTGGCCTGTTCAACTCCCTATAATGCCAAGGGCTTGCTCAAGTCCGCCATCCGCGACGACAACCCCGTTCTCTTTTTCGAGCATGTGCTCCTGTACAACTTGAAAGAAGATCTGCCAGAAGAGGAATACCTTTTGCCTCTGGACAAAGCCGAAATCGTCCGATCCGGCTCCGATGTTACCCTGCTCACCTACTCCCGCATGCGCTACCACGTGCTCAAGGCCGTGGACACTTTGGTGCAGCAGGAGATCGACCCTGAGGTGATCGACTTGATCTCCCTCAAGCCTCTGGATATGGAGACCATTGCCGCTTCGGTGCGCAAAACCCATCGGGTGATTATTGTTGAGGAAGACATGAAATCGGGTGGCATTGGGGCGGAACTGACGGCTCGCATCATGGAAGAACTGTTCGATGAGCTGGATGCGCCGGTGGTGCGTTTGGCTTCGCAGGACATTCCCACCCCCTACAACGGCACCCTGGAGGCAGCCACCATCGTGCAACCTGCAGATATCGTGGCGGCGGTGGAGCAGCTCCTCTACGCGGATTAGAACCCCTACAAAACAACAGTAAACTACCCGCACTCATGCTGACGCAGAGTGCTCCGCGCCGCTAAAGCGAAAGAGTGCAGGCTTTCGGTAGCCCTGTAGTTGGCAAGCCAACCACGTTCGCGAAGCGAGCCGTAGGCTTGACCTCTAGGCTGGTTTACAGCAGCCCCCAAAAGCGCAATCACATTCGCACCATTGAAATCCGCATCCCCTTCCCATCCACAGTGCCCACACTTAAACTTCTTCCCACTGCGGTAGGACTGTTCAGGGTCGGGATGAATATGCAAGCACCGGTGGCAGGTCTGCGACGTGTAGGCAGGCGGAACAAGAATCAGAGAAACCCCTGCAACCCTCGCCTTGTATTCCAGAAATTGACGGAGTTGGTAGAACGCCCAACTGTTAGCCCTGCGCCGCTCGGCTTTGCTGCGGGGTTGTTGGTTGATACGCTCCCGAATCCCTGTCAGGTTTTCCAGAGCAATGGCACTGTTTGTGGCCTTCGCCCTAGAGACAACAGCCTTGGAGATGCGATGATTGAGCCAGGCTTGAAAGCGCCTCTCCTTGCCAGACAGCCGTTGCAACAGTTCTCTGCATCTGCGCCGCGAACTGCGGGTGCCCTTACTGGCTTTTTGCTGGAGTACCGCTCTCAGCTTGGAATAACGGTCTCGGACTCTGCTCAACTGCTGTCCATTCCAGTTATCTCCTTCCGATGTATGGGCAATATCTGTCCTTCCCAAATCCACACCCAGTACCCTGTCCGTGCGTTGGCGTGGAAACGGTTCCGTTTCCACACAGATTTGGATTTGAATGTAGTAGGAACCTTTGCGCTTGACCAGAGTGGCCGATTTGGGATTGGAGCCCGCCAGCTTTTCTCTCTGGTAATGACCAATCGCCAGCTCAAAGCGTTCTCGACCCTCCACCGTGGTCAGCGACACCGTCCAGTCTTTCTCGCGAAATGATAAAGATACGAGCGTCATAGGTCGCAAAGCCCCCCTTGAACGCTTTGACCGGGCGGTTTTTCTGTCGGGCGACCTTACGGGCACCTGCCAGCCGTCTGCAGACCTGCTGAGCCAAGTTACTGGACAAGCCGAACCGGGCACGGATTTGGTGGTAGCCCAGAGATTGAAGTTTAACGGCGTTGGCGACTTTCTCGGGTGTGTTTTGGTTGACCCAGTTCAAGGCTTGGCCGAAGGCATCCAAGGTCGCGTCCAACTTTGCGGCTTGCGACTGGGACACCTTGAGCTTGCAGGAGACGGTCAGGACTTGGGTCATGGTTGTATCGTAACTCCGCATTCCTCCCGACCCTCGTCCTACGGACAGAGGGCGGGGCTCCTGCGCTAGTAAGCTGAAATACGGCTATCCCCTCTGCCGCATAATGAAAGCCGGGAGTTCTCTGCGTCGGATCTATGCCCAACAGCTTGCCCGGTTCCATTGATCTCAGCCAGAAGCGCATTTTGCTCACAGGGGGCAGCGGCTTTTTGGGCAAACATGTGCTGGAACAGTTGCAGGTGCTGGGGGTAAAGCCGGAGCAGGTGCGCATCCCGCGCTCCCGCACCCAGGATCTGCGCCGTTGGGAAGTCTGCCAAGAGGTGGTGCAAGGGCAAGATATCGTCATCCATTTGGCCGCCCACGTAGGCGGGATCGGCCTCAACCAAGCCAAGCCGGCAGAACTCTTCTACGACAACCTCATCATGGGATCCCAGCTCATCCACGCCGCCTACCTGGCCGGGGTGGAGAAGTTTGTCTGCGTGGGCACCATCTGCGCCTATCCCAAGTTCACCCCCGTTCCCTTCAAGGAAGAGGATCTCTGGAACGGCTACCCAGAGGAGACCAACGCCCCCTACGGCATCGCCAAGAAAGCCCTGCTGGTGCAGCTGCAGGCCTACCGGCAGCAGTACGGCTTCAACGGCATCTACCTCCTGCCGGTGAACCTCTACGGCCCCATGGACAACTTCGACCCCGAAAGCTCCCACGTCATCCCAGCCTTGATCCGCAAAGTGCACGAAGCGCAGCAACGGGGCCAAAACTATGTCGAAGTGTGGGGGGATGGCAGCCCCACCCGCGAGTTTTTCTATGCCGAAGATGCGGCCCGCGGCATTGTCATGGCCACCCAGCTTTACGACGGGGCGGATCCCTTGAACCTGGGCACCGGTGAAGAGATCTCCATCCGGGATCTGATTGCCCTCATCTGCGAGCTGATGGAGTTCCGGGGAGAGATCCGCTGGCAAACGGACAAGCCCAATGGCCAACCCCGCCGCTGTCTGGATGTCTCCAAAGCCCGAGAGAGGATGGGTTTTGTGGCCAAAGTCGGCTTGCGGGAAGGGCTGCAGCGCACCATCGACTGGTACCGCCGCCACGCCTGCTCTGGGCAAAGCTAGGCAACCCCTTGGCTCTCCAGCCGGCCATCCTCCATGTGCAGCACCCGATCCGCGATGTCCAGGATGCGGTTGTCGTGGGTCACCATGAGGATGGTGCAGCCCTGCTCCCGCGCCAACTTCTCCATCAGGGTCACCACCTCGCGACCCGACTTGCTATCTAGGGCTGCCGTGGGCTCGTCTGCCAGCACCAGCTTGGGATGGCTGACCAAGGCCCGCGCGATGGCCACCCGCTGTTTCTGTCCTCCCGAAAGCTGCTCAGGGTAAGAGTGGACGCGATCCCCTAGGCCCACTGCCGCCAGCATTTCCTCTGCCCGCTGCTGCACCTGTTGAGGAGCAAGGCCGTTGTGCAGCTCCAGAGCCATGCGCACGTTTTGAGCTGCCGTCAGCGAGCGCAGCAGGTTATGGGCTTGGAAAATGTACCCGACCTGGCGGCGGATTTGGATAAGAGTGCTCGGCTGAGCTCCCCGCAGCTCCTGTCCCAACACCCGCAAGCTGCCCTCCTGCACCGAGCGCAAGGCCCCCAGCAGCGTCAGCAGGGTGGTTTTGCCGGAGCCGGAAGGGCCAGTCAGCAGCACGATCTCCCCTGGCTGCAGGGCAAAGCTAATGTCGAAGAGAATCTGCTTGCGCAGGGATCCCTCGCCGAAATAGTGGTTTACACCTTCGGCTTTCACCACTGGCTCAACGGCATTCTGGGCAGAAGCAAGGGCAGCTTGATCGAGAAGAGGAGTCAGCATAGGAAACTCAAAATCTCAAAACTTTGCGTTGACAACTCATTGACCACTTAGGCCGTCATTTGGAGCGTTGAGATGAGACCATTTAGAAACCTTTGGCCGGAGAGCGTTGATGAGGATCCCAGAAGTTTTTAGACAGCCTAGCTCAAACCCTTCACCATCCATCCGATCCCCTTTGGCAGACTATTGACTTACCAACGCCCCGGCGCCCTGCCCACAGCCAAAACTCTAGAAAATGTCGGCAGGATCCGCTGCCCGCAGCCGTCGCACGGCAATCGCTCCTGAGATGAAGCACATGCTCACCGCCAGCCCCAGCACCAGCATCGCCCGGTTGAAGGTCATGGCAATAGGCAGCAACGTGGCATTGGCCGTCAAATCGTAGAGCAAAACCGACAGGGCAAAGGCAGGAATGTACCCCAATCCGGCCAGCAGGAGCGCCTCCTGAAATACCACTCCCAGCAGGTAGGTATCGGTATAGCCCATGGCTTTGAGAGTGGCATATTCCGCCAGGTGATCCGACACATCGGTGTAGAGAATTTGATAGACAATCACAATGCCGACAATAAAGCCCATGCCCACCCCCAGGCCGAAAATAAAGCCGATGGCTGTGCCCTCTTCCCAGTAGGTTTGCTCCATATCGATAAACTCCGCCCGTGAGAGCACCCGCACATCTTCCGGCAGCAAAGCTCGCATCTGCCGCACCAAGGGATCCGGATCCACACCCGGCTGAAGCTGCACCACGCCGATATCCACCAGGCCACGCCCCCGCTGCGGAAAAATGCGCAGGAAATTGAGGTCGCTGGTGAGGATGGTGCCGTCGGCTCCGAAGGTGGCCCCCATCTCGAACAGGCCCCCCACCTGGACGCGGCGGTTTCCCACCTCAGTAACCACCTCTCGCCCGGACTCAAACCACTCTGGGATGGGGCCAAACTCGCTGCGGGAGCGGCGGTCAAAAAGCACCACGTCCGCCTTTTTGATCTCTTCCAGCTCGTCCGGCGTCAGTTCCGGCAAGTCCAACAGATCAGCCGAGGGATCCACTCCTACCACAAAAATGCTGCGGGTACGGCGGGTCTCTGGGTTTTTCCAGAGGGCAAAGCCCACATAGACAGGCGAGATGGCCCGCACCCCCTCAAAGCCCAAAGCCTGATAGAGTCGCCGCTGGGAGAAGGTGTTCATGGCAATCAGGGCGTTGGACTGAGGGCTGACCAGGAAGATCTCTCCCTTCAGGGCCACGTGGAAGCGGATGGCACTTTCCAGCAGGCTGTCTTGGAAGCCCAACTGCATGAACATCAAGATGCAAGCAAAGGCAATGCCCGCCAGGGCCACCAGCAGGCGGATCTTCTCCCGCGTCAGTTGCAGCCAGGCCAACGGGAGCCGGCGCGCGATAAAAGCCACACTGAACAGGCTGTACATGGGCTGAGCCTACCCCTCGACATCGATGGCCACATTCACCTGCAGGTTCGTCAAGCCAGCCACGCGGGCGCTGCTCTCCGGATCCAGGCGGATATACACTTCCACCACGCGGGCATCCACATCGGCAGCTGGGTCGGTGTTGAGCACATCTTTCTTGCCAATCTGCAGGCCCACCCGCTCCACTCGGCCCTGCAGGGTTTCTGGCAGAGCGCGGTTGCTGATGGTTGCTCGTTGCCCTGGCCGAACCCGCAGGATGTCCGTCTCGTAGACTTCCGCCACCACCATCATCTGGTCGGTGTTGCCCAGCTCGAGAATGCCCTCGCCGGCGGGGATGACCTCTCCAGGGCGGGTGTGGATCTTGAGCACCTGTCCAGCACGGGGAGCGCGGATGAGGGTGCGCTCTAGGCGAGCTTCTGCCAGTTCCAGATTGCGGGCCAGGGATCCCAGTTGGACTTGGGCTTGGGCCAGACTCAGTCCCGCCTCGGCAGCTTGGACTTGGGCTTGGGCATTGACCAGATCCCGCTCACGGGCCAGGCGCAGTTGGCTCAGGGTGGCTTCGGCAGCCCGCAAGTCCTCCTGTCGTTGCCGCACCAGCAGCCGGCGTTGATCCAGCTCTTGTTGCGAGATTGCTCCTTCCTGCCAGAGCTCCTGAAAGCGGGCCAGATTGGCCTCGGCATCGGCCAGTTCTGCCCGGATACGTTCCACCACCGCTTCCTGGGAGCGGATTTGCATCTGTTGCGGCTCGTCCAGACGGCTGAGGCGGGTGCGTGCCTCTTGGATTTGGGCCTGACTGAAACGGGTCTCGGCCTGCAACCGGGCGCGGGCCTCTTGAAGTTGGGCGGCAGCGTACTCTCGCTCCGCCAACCGCTCGGCGTAGCTTTCCAAGCGGGCCAGCACTTGGCCTGCCACCACGCGATCCCCCTCGGCCACCAGCAGCTCTCCCAGCCGTTCTCCGGGGAAACCGGCAATGCGCAGCACTTCCCCCTCCGGCTCCAGGCGACCCAAAGCACCAACTTGCGGAGGCAGCCGCATTTCCACCGTTGCCTCTGCACTTCCCGATACCGACTGTGTGGCTCCCTGTTGGCTCAATCCCAGCCATGCCAGACCGGCACAACCAAGCAGCCCGACTCCTGCCAGCGACCAAAGCGCTCGTGGGTTCATGGCCTTTTACCCGCTGTGGCTTTGCAGACGACAAACGCCGCCTCTTTTTCTTAAATAAGTGTAAAGTTTTTAGGATGAAAATGTCCAGCCGTATTCTATGTTGCTTGTCTTCACCGTATTTTCACTCCCTTTGGGTTCCCCAAGGTGCCGGAAGATCATTGGCAGCCGGTGAGGCGCAGCCTACCTAGCTCTGGGGATTCCTGATATGATGTGGCCTGTTCGAACCTGTTTGTAGTCAGCAGAACGCAGTCCTTTTTTTGGAGTGTGGCGGTTTTAGGAGTGGGGTGGAGTTGCGATGGTGGAGACACTTGGAGGAAGGGATCCCATCCCGCCGTTGCCGGTTCCGTCTCAGCCTCTGCCCCTGCATTTGGATCCCCTAGATCCCTTGCTTTCCACCTATCACTTTGTGGGCATTGGTGGAGTGGGGATGTCGGCCCTGGCCTATATCCTGGCTAAACAAGGGTTTCGCGTTTCCGGATCCGACATTGTCGCCAATGGCCGTACCCGCCGCCTGGAAGCTTTGGGGGTGCGCTTCTTTCAGGGCCACAGCTTGGAGGGGTTGGTCGGGGATCCCCAGGTGGTCTATTCCAGCGCCATTCGCCCCACCAATCCGGAATTGGCTGCTGCCCTGGGCAAAGGATTGACGGTTTGGCACCGGGCAGACTTGTTGGCGGCTCTGTTTAACCGTCGCTCTGGCATTGGGGTGGCCGGCACCCACGGCAAAACCACCACCAGCAGCATGATCGGCTATGTGTTGCTCTCGGCGGGCTGGGATCCCACCTTGATTATCGGCGGGGAAGTGGATGCCTGGGATGGCAATGCCCGTCTGGGTAAGGGGGAGTATTGGGTGGCCGAGGTGGATGAGTCGGATGGATCCCTGGTGCGGCTCTATCCCAAGATTGGGGTGATCACCAACATTGAGCTGGATCACCCCGATCACTACGCCGATTTGGGGCAGGTGATCCGGGCTTTTCAACAGTATGGGCAGCAAAGCCAAACCCTGGTGGCCTGTCTGGACTGTCCCAACGTGGCGGCTCACCTGAGGGTGGATGTGGGCTACAGCCTGACCGGTCATCCCCAAGCCCAGTACCAAGCTCGCCAAATCCTCTACACTGCCAGTTTCACCTGCGCCGAGATTTGGGAAAGGGGATCCCTCCTCGGACAGCTTCGCCTACAGGTGCTGGGATCCCATAACCTCAGCAATGCCCTGGCGGCGGTCGCCGTGGGGCGGCAGTTGGGCTTGGAGTTTGCGGTGATTGCCTCAGCTTTGGCGCAATTTCGGGGGGCGCATCGCCGCTTTGAGCACAAGGGGGAAGTGGGTGGAGTCACCTTTATCGACGACTATGCCCACCATCCCAGCGAGATTCGGGCCACCCTGCAGGCAGCACGGCTACAGCAGCGGCGGGTGGTGGCCGTGTTTCAGCCTCATCGCCACAGCCGTTTGGCTGCCCTGTTCCAAGATTTTGCCCGCTGCTTTGGGGAGGCGGACGTGGTGGTGATCGTGCCTACGTATGGAGCGGGAGAGCCGGCGCCTGAGGGTTCCGACAGCTTGCGTTTGGCCGTGGCGGTGGCGGAGCACCATCCCCATGTGCGCTATGTGTCGTCTTTGCCGCAATTGCCGGAGGTGTTGCCGTCCGTCCTGCAGCCTGGAGATCTCGCCGTTTTTTTGGGCGCAGGCGATCTGAATCGGCAGATAGCCGCTACGATGCGGGCATATGCGGCTCAGGCTGGGGAGCAACCCTTAGTGGACTCTGAAGGGGAGCTGCCGGGAGAAGCCGAGAACTCGGTCGGGGAGATGGTGTCTGCTGAGGTGTTGGCATCATGACTACAGCTCCGGTGGTGCTTCCGCAAGGCGATCCCTGTGGCCCCGATACCTCAAGTTTTGCCCGACTCTCTGGACGAATTCAATCGGGGATCCCGTTGGCTCCTTTGACCACCTTTCGTGTGGGCGGCAAAGCGGAGTGGTATTGTGAGCCCCGTAGCCACCTGGAGCTGCAGCAGTGTTTGGCTTGGGCGCGAGCAGAAGGGATCCCCACGACGCTGCTGGGGGCAGGTAGCAATCTGCTCATCAGCGATGCGGGGTTGAAGGGGCTGGTGATCGGCACTCGCCGTTTGCGCGGGATCCAACTGCTGGAAGGGGGGAGAATTTGGGCCGCTGCCGGAGAGCCTTTGGTCAATCTGTCGCGGGCCGCCGCCAGGCAAGGCTGGAGTGGGTTGGAGTGGGCGATTGGGATCCCTGGCACCCTGGGGGGAGCCGTGGTGATGAATGCGGGTGCCCACGGACGCGCCATGGCGGATGTGCTGGTGGAAGTGCAGATTTTGGATGAGGAGCAGGAGCCCTGCCGCCTAGAACCTGCCGATCTGCAATTTGGCTATCGCCGCTCTCGCCTACAGGACTCCCCCTGGACGGTGACAGGAGCGACGCTGCAGTTGATCCCAAGCAGGGATCCGTCCCAGGTGCAGTGGGAAACCCAGCGCTACCTCAACCAACGCCTAAGCTCTCAGCCCTATCATTTGCCCAGTTGTGGCAGCGTCTTTCGCAACCCCGAATCTCACCCTGCCGGCTGGCTCATCGAGCAGGTGGGGTTGAAGGGGTACCGCATCGGTGGGGCCCAAATTTCAGAGCGCCATGCCAACTTCATCCTCAATTGCCATCAGGCGAGTGCCAAGGACATTTACCGCTTGATTCGCTTGGCCCAGGAAAAGGTCTATCAACAATGGTCGGTGCTTTTGGAGCCGGAAGTGCGCATTCTGGGATCCTTTGAGGATTAGAAGAGCATCGGCTGGGCAATTTGGCCTGCTTTCTTTTGATGACTTTGATAATTTCGATGATTCTGCTCTTAAACTGTTCTTACCAGCTTAGATGCTCGTCGATTCTTTCCTATCGGCTTATGAGTCAAGATGTAGCCACTTTACGTCGTTTAATTCGACGGCTCAATCAGTCCCACACCACTGCGGAAGAACGCCGCTATTTGTTGGAGATCGGCAGCCTGGCTGCTTTGCTCACCCCAGAAGAGGCTGCCGCTTTGGCCCAGGATCCCAAGCAACTCACCGCCGAGCAGCACTATCGCATTTGGGACTGGGTGCATCGCTGGGAACGGGAGCACCGCCACGAAGATCTGGACTGGGATCCCTCCCTAGACCGACACAACGACTAAATCAGTCGCGGTGATTATCGTTACCCAGAACGTGTCTAAAACATTTCTTTCATCTCTTCTAAAGCCATGAGTGACTCCGGGAGAACTTGCCCTCCATCAACGACGAGAGTTTGGCCTGTAATGTAAGCAGCCTCTTCAGAAGCAAAAAAGAGTGCTGCGTTAGCAACATCCTCAACACTACCTAGACGTTTCATAGGAATCGAGGCTGCCATCTTAGCCAAATAGTCAGCCCCTAAGCTGTCCAATCCTTCTGTGTGGATGTTGCCTGGCATCACAGCATTGATAGTGATGTTCCAGGGAGCAAGCTCAATGGCGGCGGTGCGAATAAACCCTAACTGTCCGGCTTTAGAGGCTCCATAATGACTCCACCCCGGATACCCAGTGATGGGCCCAGTGATTGAAGAAGTTACGATGATTCGTCCCCACTGCTGCTGCTTCATCGCTGGCAAGACTGCAGAAATACTCAGAAACATTCCCTTGAGGTTAGTGCTGAGAACAAGATCAAAGTCTTCTGAGGTCATGACATCCAGTTTAGCTACTGGGAAGATTCCTGCATTAGCACACAGTATGTCAATGTGTCCATACCGCTTAAGTGCTGTAGATGCAAGAGCATGGCAGGACTCAGGATTTGCAACATCTGCCGCAAAGGCCGATACGTTTGAACCCAATACTGAGGCCAAGGTTTCCGCTTGCTCCAGATGTCGAGAAACAACTAACACATTAGCTCCTACTTCGGCAAAACGCTTGACCAAACCACGTCCAATGCCGCGACTTCCCCCTGTGACAATTACTGTGCGTCCAGCTAGAGACCTAAACATTTTTTCTCCTCAAGTCGAAGTTAGGAACAGACAAAGTAATAGCAACTACTACTTCTAGCTAGGTTGGCATAAGTCAAACTTGGCCTGTCTGTCGTGTCAACAGGTTTTAGAGCAAAGCCCTACACACATCCTCCAAAGCTTCTGCAAATAGCTCTGCTTCTGGAGATTGAAGACAGAGAGGCGGACGGATCTTCAGGATGTGCCCAAGACTTCCAGTAGCTCCTATCAAAATCTGCTTCTCCTCGCATAGGGCATTAATGATACGCGTTGCTCGTCTTACATCTGGCCTACCGTCTTTGGGATCAACTATATCTATTCCCAGATAAAGGCCTGCACCCCTCACTCCTCCTATGACTGGGTAATGAGTTGATAGGTCTTGTATCCATGAACGCAGTTTAGTCCCTAGCCAAGAAGCATTTTCTACAAGGCCCTCTTCCTCAATCACTTCCAAGACAGCTAGACCTGCTGCTGCCGCAACAGGATTGCCTGCAAAAGTATTGAAGTAGCCAAAATGTTCGCTGAAAGCCCGGAGATACTCAGGGCGAGTAACAATCCCTGCCATAGGAAAGCCGTTTCCCATGGGCTTGCCCAGAGTCACCAGATCGGGAACTACACCATGGCGTTCAAAGCCCCACATCGTCCCTGTGCGGCCAAACCCAGGTTGCACTTCATCAGCAATCCACAATCCACCTGCTTCATGGACGACATCCACAGCCGCCTGCAGAAATCCTGGCGGATCTACATAAACACCATCGCTCGAAAAGATTGTGTCCACTAAAAGCCCCGCAAAGGGAATTCCTGCTTGCTGGAGATCCTGGATCTCAGCAGCCACTGCTTCCGCGAAGCCTTTCCCAACATCCGAGCCATAGTAGAGAGGATCTGGAGGAGGCACCGTACGAACGTAACGTGGCAGTGAGCCCTGGCGGTAAGAAGCTGGCGAAACTTCTGTAACTGCCGCTGTATTCCCATGGTAAGCATTGCTGGATACAATAAAACCTTCTCCCTTTGTGAAGTAACGAACAATTCGCAACGCCAAATCATTACTCTCACTGCCCGTACATGTTAAAACCAGATTTGATAGTTCAGGAGGAAATAAAGATAGCAGCTTCTCCGCGTAGTCATTGAGAATTCTATAAAGGTAACGAGTGTTAATGTTTAGCCTTTGGATCTGATCGCATACTGCCTTAGTAACTCGAGGATGACAGTGACCAACCGAAGGTACGTTATTGTAGAAATCCAGATAGCGAGTACCGTCAGCAGCAAGAATTGAGCAACCTCTGGCACTGACAATATGCAGAGGACGCTGGTAGAAGAGGACTGAGAGGGATCCAAGTATCTGCTCTCGTCTTCGCAGGAGCTCGGCTAAATTATCTTCAAAAGTGGAAAGATCTGCGGATTCTAAAGCAAACGCATTCAGAGCGAGTATTTCCTTTTTGTCTTTCATAGTCATTGCCATTACATCTATTCAAGCATAGCACTGAAGAAACCTTTCTGCTAATTCTAGCGTTCCAGAAGTATAGGACTCCCCTAGCTCCCGAGCCGTCGGGGTTTCAGAATGGGAAGCAATCCAGGCAGTTAGAAGAATTCGACGCAGCATGACAAAGACGGGTATTTGAGCAACTTGAACGTCTGTCAGAGGGAGTTCGGTTCTATATCCCTCTACCCAGGCCGCTTGTAAATCTGGAAGATAAGGCTTATGTTCGATAAACGAAGCTGCTGCAGCAAAGTCATAGAGAAACCAGCTAAATCCACAATCGTCAAAATCTATGACATAAATTCCATCATCATTTACCAGTAGATTAGTAAGTCGAAGGTCAGCATGGATGAGTCCAAAGTTTTCTGGCTGACTCAGAGGCTCCAGCAACTTGCGTAAGACTTCAACAGTTCGTTCTAACAGATTCGTTCCCTCATGCGTGAGACCTGGTGCTGCTCGGTAATCACCCCAAATCTTTACTGACCCAAGTGTCATCTCAAAATCCCAGGTTTTACGTTTGAATGAGGGGGGTAAACACCAGACCCGAGCGTGCTTGTGAAGTCTGGCAGTAATCACACCTAGGTTGTAAAAGTGTGTAACCAAATCTGCGCCTTCGGAGGGTGAATCTCCATCGACAAATTCAAAAGCAACCACGTAAAGGATCACATTTTCTCGTTTAATCTCTCCAACTAACTTCCCATCCCTCAAGGGAATAATACTTGGAGTTTTTACTCTTGTATCTTTCCTGATTGCCTCAATCCAAAGCAACTCTGACTCTATTTCCTGAAGGTCATGATAACCAGGGCGATATACACGGAATACCAAATCCTGATCAAGTCCTGTGTTCCTCGCTAGAAAAGTAGCGTTCTCTGATATATTGAGCAGATCTATCTCCGCTGCGAGATTCACACCCCAAGATGGTAACAATTGATAGAGCCCTTCTTTGATTTGTCGAATAAATTCGTCGGTATACATTGATTACCTCACTTTGTAGCATCCTGCCGGGAAAGCTGATGAAGTTGAAGGCGACGAATCAAGACAAAGAGTAAGCCGCTCATAAGGAAGATAGTTGCTGCACCCAGAGTCGATATAGTTCCCAGAACTGGCACCATTGGTGTATATCCTGCCACCATTTTACTGTAGAGCCACTCTGGAATCGTAGAGTCGGCTCCAGATGTATACAGTGACAGCGGGAAGTTGCCCCAAGAAAGTAGAAAAGAAAAGAGAGCTCCTGATTGAATACCTGGCCAGAGTAGAGGTAGTGTAATCTCTCTAAAAACCTGCAAGTTGGAACAACCTAGATCATAAGCTGCTTCCTCTAGACTAGCATCAAACCCGTAGACCTGAATGGCCATAACTAGTGTTGCAACTGGAGCTATCCAGACCAAGTGAGCAAAGATTGCTGTACGCCAAGAGGTTTCAATTCCAAAAGTGTTAAAGAACAGTAGTAATGCAAGTCCAAGCACAGGTTGTGGAAAAAAAATAGGCAGAACAAGTACTTTCTGAAAAAGCTTACGCCCTCGCCAATTGAACCTAGCAAAGGCCAGAGACCCGCAGAAAGCAATCCCTACGGAAAGAAGTGTAACAGAAAAAGCAATTAGAAGAGAGTTAGTAATTATTGTGTGAATTTCCAGCGATTCAAGCGTTTGTTCCCACCACCGAGTAGAAAATGAGCGAATAGGAAAAGTAAAATAGCGGGCTCTGGAAAAGCTAGCTAGAACAGTACAGAATAATGGCAAGTAAATGGTCAGGAGAGCAAATCCTGTCCATACCCATGTGAGGATTTCAGATTTCCGCCGACCAGGAAGTTTCATAAAAGTCTCGAAGTGCTCTAGATCTCTAGCTTCTATCTCAGCTATATCTCTTTCTTACCTAAAATTCGATCTAAATCAACTTTAGAGAAGATAGCCACAACAAGACCACCAATCCATAGTGTCAACAGAACAGAAAGTGCAGACCCCAAAGGCCAATTCTGAGCATAGGTAAAGGCATGCTCTACATCATGGGCAATCACAATTACAGATTGACCTCCCAAAATTCGGGCCTCCGTTAAAGCACCGAAAGCTAAAACAAATGTAAGCAACATCCCAACCAAGATTCCGGGTAATGCAATAGGCAATTCTACTTCTCGCCAAATCTGCCATCGATTAGCCCCTAAATCTGCAGCAGCATCGCAGAGGTCGCGAGGAACCATTGCTAACCCTAAGGTAACAGGAAAGAGCATAAATGGAAAATGGGTATAGATCATTCCTGCCAATATCATTCCGGGCTGGTACAGAACTTCTAGTCCACCTTGCCATCCCAAAGCTTCGATTGTTCCGTTGAGAACCCCACCTTTAATGAAGAATAGCACCCATCCATGAAGGCGAACATTCTCGGAAATGAAAAGAGGAAAGATGAAGAGATTGGTAACCAGACCAGCCCAGTGACTGAAAACACGGCATAAACCATGAGCTATAGGGTAGGTAAAAAGGAATAACAGACAACAGGTAGCAAGTGCGAGACCGTTAGACCAAATGAAAGATCTCCAAATGCTATTTTCGGCCCTAATCAGCTCGCTATAATTTACTAGCGTGAAGGATCTCAGCAATTCAAAGCTACGAGGAGTTGCAAATGAGTAGAGTAAAATCACGCACAGTGGCAAGAAAAAGCCCACTCCCAGAAGAACAAGGCTAGGTATCGACAGAAAAGCGGGCGACAAAGATGCTTTCCCGCGATTCTCCAATAAAGACGGCAGAGCTGTTGTCATAATTACCCTAAATTGCTTACCATTTCACCTAACTCACTACTGTAAACGCATCACTAGCATTCCACCCTAAGGTAACCTCCATCTGTAATGATAGACTAGAAGCCTGAGAACGTGAAACCTCAACTAGCATCATTTTATCTCCAACCCTTACTTGATATTGAATCCTCGAGCCCAAGTCATATCTGTTATGAATCTCTCCGATAAGAATATTATCTGCAGTTTCATGAGGACGTAAAACTCGCAGGCGTTCAGGTCGGATTACTATATAAGCAGAGCAAATATCTGGTTCACCAGGAGGTGGGAGAACACAAAAAGATCCATCAACATCCTCTCCTGACCAAATCAAATCCTTCTCTCTACGTTTTACCCTGATAATATTTACATCTCCCATGAACTCTGCAACAAACCGATCTGCTGGACGCTCGTAAATCTCCTCTGGTGAGCCGACCTGAATTAATCTTCCTTGGTGCATGACAGCAATCCGATCAGACATCACCATTGCTTCCTCTAGGGAGTGAGTGACATAGACAAAAGTCTTCCTTGTTGCTTGATGAAGCTCCTTAAGCTCTTTTTGCAAAACCTTTTTCAATCTATAGTCAATAGCAGAAAGCGGCTCATCAAAAAGTAAGACTTCGGGATCAAAAGCCAACGCGCGGGCTAGGGCAACTCTCTGTTTTTCTCCTCCCGAGCAGTGCATGACATTCCTGCGGTAATAGTTTTCAGGCAGGTGTACAGTAGCCATAAGCTCTAAGGCTCGGCGACGGCGTTCAGGAGCACCGACTCCTCGAACCTTTAGAGGAAACTCAATGTTTTCTCCTACAGTTTTATGGGGAAAGAGAGCTAGAGATTGAAACACTAGACAGGTAGGACGCAAGTTTGGAGGCAAGTCATTGATACGATTGCCTCGCAGGATGATATTTCCTTGGGAAGGCACTTCCATGCCCGCAAGCATGCGAAGTAAAGTTGTCTTTCCAGATCCCGAAGGACCCACCAAAGTTAAGAATTCCCCCTCATAGACATCTAGGTCTGCTTTGTGAACAGCCACAAATGAACCAAATGCTTTAGATACCCCTATTAACTGTAGAACTGGTGTTGAGGAATAGCTTCTCTGAGTGGAAAACTCTTGGCTCTGTAGCTTGACGGCATCCATGTGCTGCCACCCCTCTGCGCTATGTCCGCAAGCGTTTGGCTGCATTCATCAAATCTAAGGCTTTGCTGTAGTCAGGAACGATGCTATACTCTGTAGAGCGAGCCATTTCTTCTTCAAGACTATCCCACTGGATTGCCTCTAGCTGTTCTTTGGTGAATAATTTGAAGCAATCTGGATTTCCCATCTGGGTAACCGGGTTAAATGTTCCCTCCGCAAAGGCAACGCGGTGAGCGATTTCTGGTTCCTGAATATACTTGAGAAACTCGAATGCAAGCGGTGAGAGCTGTGGGTTATTAACTACAGATGTAATCTCAATCCAGGCGATTCCCCCTTTATTTCCAGGCATTGGCCCTTTGAGTGGAGTGATGCCGCGTAGTTCTAGGAAGCCCTCCGCCCTAGCAGGTGAAACAGAGTATGTCCCACCAGTGAATTGCAAGTCAATCTCCTCTGAGACTAAAGCTTGGTTCATCGCAGCGATATCCCCAATCAGCTTTGCATTACGAAACAAGGTTTTGGCAGTCTCAAAAAACCTGGACATCTCCTCTTCAGAATGCTGCTTGAAGGGATCAATCCCTGCTACCAAGAAGATGTTAAAGACATTCCAGTCATCTGACTCCAGAATACCGTAACGACCAGCTAATGCCGAGTCGTTGAACAGCTCCCAGCCCTCTTCCTCAGCTGTTTTGCGACTAATCTTGTTGGTATTGACCACAAAGGAATAGGGACCAAAGCGCTGAGCCATACCCAACAACTCTGTTCCAGTAGCATCCATCGCCCACTTGTAGGGGGGACGAAATTGAGGAAGCATGGACTCAAAATAATACTCAAACTCCTTACGGGGAAGAGGTTTAATCAGGTTTTCCGGATACATGACCTCTCGTGCCCAAGGGTTGTTCACATTGATTAGATCCCAAACTCTAGTCTCGCCTGCTCGCAAGCGATTGATCATTGTGGGATCATTGGTTAAGGTTTCAGCTTTCACTGTTGCACTGTACCGTTGGCGGAAGGGATCAAGAACCTGCGCAGAGTTGTAACCCTCCCAGCACAGAATATTCATCTCTTTCTCTCGCGCGGCAAAAGCCTCTTGGTACTGCCTCAAAAAGCCACCGCTAATTGCAACACCTACACCTGCAGCAATGCTCTTAACTACCGACCTTCTAAAAATGCTCATGACCAAGCCATGCAAGTCAAGGTTCCCCTGTACCGTATCTCCAACAATGATGAACGATCTGTAGCTTAGGGCACATTTCCCTAGGAGATTGTGGGGTAATCGTGTCTCATCTAATCTTGTTCTTGCCATGGGGGAATATAGCGCCATGTTAGTTATAGGTGCGTGTAGGTGCGTGGCTGTAAGCAAGAAGCTATTGTCTCGTTGGCAACGACTTTACTGCTACCTCCACGATGCAGCTTTTGCAAAGTACAGAGGGCTTTGGAGAGATACTGATGTCAGTACAGTGTGCGAAGCGAGTACAGGGGCAGAGGTGATATGTTAGGAGCCTCCAGATAGCCAAGGTCGAGGAGCTATCAATCTGCTCTCAGAGTCATGCGTTTGTTGCGTTTGTAAAGCGGCAGGGATCCCGATCCGCCAAACCAACGCCTACTACCCCCTACAGGGATCCCCCACTCCCGAAAGCTCCCAGAGCTGGGTCTACCAGGATTTCTCGCCGGGATTGCGCTTTTTCCCCGATGGATCTTTTTCCAATGGGCGGCTGCAGCTGGCGCCGTTTAGTGATTTTGCCGTCGAGCAGGGCTTTCTCTGGGGGGATCGCAAGGCGCGGCTGGTGCAACAGTGGGATGCCCAAGGTCGTCTGGTAGAGGTAACCGCGATCCTGGAGCGGCGCGGCCAAGCTTTGGATCCCGTTGCAGACTGTGCACCCCTGAGCAGAGAGCGACTGAGAGCCTGCCTCCAGGGGAGATGGCGGGGGATCGCCCAGAGCTTTGCGGTTGCCGAGGGCCGGTTTGCCGAAACCGAGGTGGACTGCTCGGGGGCAGAGTGGTTGAGCAACTGGGATCCCTTGCCTGGGGGGCTGTGGATTGGCGGGCCGGATCCCTTGCCCATCCCTACCGCCCACCGGGATCGCAGCTTTTCGGTGAGCCTGAGCTGGTTTCCGCAGTCGGAAGACTGCCATTGTCTCTTGCGTTTGATCCGGGACTACGATGCCCGCGGTGCTTGGCAAGGGGTTACGCTGATCCGGGCGCAGAGGGATCCCGTTTGAGAAAGGCGCAAACCTGGGCAAACACCGTTTCCCGCTCGCAGTCCAAAGTGAGGATGTGGTCGGAGTGCTCCAGCCAATGCAAGATCTTCTCCTCGGATCCCAGCTCTTGATAGAGCCACGCTGCCTGTTCAGGATCCACTACTGTATCTTGGCGAGATTGCAGGATCAGAGTGGGAACCCGGATGCCGGCCACCTCTCCCTTGACCCGCTCGATCAGCTCCAGAGCGCTGCGCACCGCCGACAGATTAAAGCTGCGGAAATAGGCCGTTCTTTCTGCCAAGGCTCGAGCGTCCCCATCCCGAATCGGCAAGCTGAGGCGGGGCACCTCCTTCAATAGCCAACCCAGGCTGTTCAGGTACTGCTCTGGGCGAAAAAGATAGTACCAGTGGTGGCGAATGGCGAAAAACGGCGCCAGCAGCACCAATTTGTGGATGGGATGGGCAAAAGCCAGGTGCAAAGCCAGCAGACAGCCGGTGGAAAAGCCCACCAAGGAAACGCGGGGATACTCCTGCTGCAAAGCCAGATAATGCTCCAAAGCCCGCCCGTACCACTCCGTCCAGCGGGAAGGGGGCATGTGGGCAGACCGGCGGTCGTGTAAGCGATGCGGAGCACTGTCATGGCCGGGATAGTTAAATCCCTGCACCGTCAGGCCAGCCGCCAACAGCCGCTCTGCCAGCCATTGCAACTCGTAAACACCGCCCCCCAATCCATGTAGCAGCAGACAGGCGTGTTCCCCTGCTCCTCGCCACAAAAAGGGTTCGTTACTCAACATAAAAAAATAAAACTCCGTTCCACTTCGCGACGGGATCCTTTGCTAGCCCAAGGTGATATCCAGCAACATCATCACCACAAACCCACTGATGACCCCAAAGGTGCCCTCCCGCTCCAACCCCTGCCGGTGCGACTCAGGGATGATCTCATCGGAAATGACAAACAACATCGCCCCCGCCGCAAAAGCCATGCCCCAGGGTAGTAGGGGCTGCGCCAGAGAGACCACCGTTGCTCCCAGGATCCCGCCGATGGGCTCCACCAGTCCGGTCAGCAGGGCGATGCCAAAAGCGAACAGCCGCGAGTACCCCTGGCCCACCAGTGACAAAGCCACCACCAGCCCTTCTGGCATGTTCTGCAAGCCGATCCCCAGCGCCAGCGCCAACCCATCGCCGACTTGGCCGGTAGCGAAACCCACTCCCACCGCCAGTCCTTCCGGGAAATTGTGCAGGGCGATGGCAATGATGAACAGCCAAATCCGCTTCAAATGGGCGCGGTTCTCCCCTTCAACCCCTTTGAAAAAGTGCTCGTGGGGAAAAAAGCGGTGGGCACTCTCCAGGAAGATTGCCCCTAGCAGCAGGCCCGCCGCCATCGCCACCGCCGCTCCAAATGGGGAATACCCCAGCGCCATGGCTGCCTCGGTGCCCGGCACCACCAGCGAAAACGAGGTGGCCGCCAGCATCACCCCACCCCCAAATCCCAGCAGGATCCCTTGTACCCTTTCCGAGAGCGAGGGGAGAAACAGAGCGGGCAAGGCCCCTAACCCGGTTGCCAACCCGGCGATCAAGCTGGCCAGGGATCCCATCCCAATTGGATGCACAAGCCAATCTCCACAAAGGCCGAATGCTTTTCAATTCTTCTCCCTTTCCAACGTTGTGTGAACATTGCTGGCTCGAGCGGCATAGGCGAGGTTCTGAAAGTTGGCTTGGAGCGCCAGATTTTGTGCTTACAAGCAAGGTACCTAAGAGCAAGTCTGAAGGAGCTATTCCCTAGTTGGAGTTTGCCGGCTAAGCCAAGGTTTATTACAATAATTGTGAATTGCCTCGGCGCAGAAGCGTCCTGAACAGCAATTGGACTGGAGTACACTGCAGCAAGACAGGTCGATAAAAACTAAAGTCAAGTCCGATAGTGATGAGGAGTGAGAGAGCGATGAAGAAAAAAGCAGTTACAACTCTTGTGGCCTTGAGTCTAGGAGCGGCCTGTCTAGGACTGACCGGCTGCGGTGGAGGCGGAAGCGGTGGGACGACAGTGCCTACACCTACACCGACTCCAACTCCGACACCTACACCGACACTCACACCGACCCCAACTCCAACATCCACCCCAACCCCGACACCTACGCCCACAACGGGTGCCCCGACTTTTAGCAAGGCATTTAGCCCCACCTCGGTAGCTGCCGGCCCCACTGCCAAAACAACTCTGACCTACACGATCACCAACACCGCTGCCCTGCCCCTGACTGGTCTAGCTTTTTCCGACGACTTGCCTAACGGTTTGGTCATTGCCAATCCCAATAACCTGAACAATGGCTGTGGGGGGACGGTGATAGCTCCACCAGCAACCACTTCCATCTCGTTGGTCAACGGCTCATTGGCAGCCAACGCTAGCTGCACCATCAGCCTGGATCTTCAGGTTACAGCCACGACAGCGGGATCCCTGACCAGCCTCGCGGTAACCCTGAGCAGCAACCAAGGGCTCAATGCCACCGCTGCTGCTATCAACTTAACGGTAACGGTGCCACCTCCCGCCTTTACCATGGCCTTTTCTCCCAACCCGCTTGGCCCAATCGGCTCACCTGCCGTTACCGGGAATGGAACTCTGACGTTTACAATAACCAACAACGCAGCCATTCCATTGACGGGCTTGGCCTTTGACCACACCTTGCCGGGAGGGCCGCCTCCTTTAACCGTATTTCCTCCACCTCCTCCCTTACCTCCTTCCTGTGGTGCTGGAGCTACCCTCACAGTGATGGGTGTGGACACCATTCAATTCACCGGAGGACAAGTAGCCCCAGGACAAACTTGCACAGTGACCATCTTTGTCCAAGTCATATTCGCAGTTACGGACCCACCCGGCACCTACAACTACCCCAACTCCCCGGTGACGTTGAACAGCACTGAGGCTGCCCCTGTTACAGCGGGGCCGGTAACCTGGACGGTTCAGGCTTATTGATCCTTGACGGTTCAGGTTAATAATTAGTCCTTCAAAAGCAGCTCGGCAATTTGAATGGCGTTGAGGGCCGCACCTTTGCGGATTTGATCCCCGCATAGCCACAGCTCCAGGGCCTTGGGCTCGGAGATGTCCTGGCGGATGCGGCCCACCGCCACTTCATCCCTGCCGGCCACGTCGATGGGCATGGGAAAGCGGTTCTGCTGCCAATCTTCAATGAGCACCACCCCAGGGGCTTGAGCCAAGATTTGCCGAGCTTGCTCCACCGGGAAGGGCTGTTCAAACTCCAGGTTGAGGGCCTCGGCGTGGGTACGTAGCACCGGCACCCGCACACAGGTAGCTGTCAGCCGCAGGTTGGGGGATCCGATAATCTTGCGGGATTCGTTGACCATTTTCATCTCTTCCTGGCAGTAGCCGTTCTCTTGCAGGGGGCTGTTGTGGAGGAAGAGGTTGAAGGCAATGGGGTAAGGGAACACCTGGGGCTGCAACGGCTGCCCCTGCAGGTAGGCGCGGGTTTGCTCTTGCAGCTCCACCATGGCGCGGGCCCCGGCCCCACTGGCCGATTGATAGGTGGCGGCCACCACGCGGCGCAGGGGGATGTGGCGATGCAGGGGGTAGATGGCCACGCACATTAGGATGGTGGTGCAGTTGGGATTGGCAATGATCCCTTGGTGACGGAAGGCTTCCTGGGGGTTGACCTCCGGCACCACCAGCGGGACATCGGGATCCAGGCGAAAGGCGCTGGAGTTGTCAATCAGCACCGCCCCCGCCTCGACGATGGGCTTGGCCCAGGCTTTGGAAACACTTGCTCCGGCAGAGGCCAGCACCAGATCCAGGCCCCGGAAGGCCGCTTCTGAAACCGGCTCAACCGGGATCCGTTCCCCCTTGAAGGTCAAATAAGTGCCCGCTGAACGGGGCGAGGCCAAAAGCTTGAGGTCGGCTACAGGAAAGTGGCGCTCTTCCAATAGCGTCAGCAGCTCTGCCCCTACTGCCCCTGTTGCTCCCAAAATGGCTACCCGTTGTTGCCGTGCCATGCTTTCTTGTCCTTAGATTTTCCTAATTCTAGGGTTCCAGAGGTTGCTGTAATCGAGGCCAAAGCAGCCTGCACCTCTGCCAGCTCGACTTGATCGGTCAGCTCCGCTTGGCCAATCCGGCGGGGCAAAACGAAGCGAATCCGCCCCTGTTTGACTTTCTTGTCGGCCTGCATTGCCTGCAGCACTGCCTCCCAAGGGATCCCGGCCGGCCACCGGCTGGGCAGTCCTGCTTTCTCGATCAGGCGTCGTTGCCGTTCGGCTTCAGCAGCGCTCCACCACCCCAGGCGGCGGGCGATCTCCCCGGCAGCTACCATGCCGATGGCGACAGCTTCTCCGTGCAGATAGCGGCGGTAGCCGGTGGCAGCTTCTAGGGCATGGCCGAGGGTGTGGCCGTAGTTGAGTATGGCCCGCAGGCCCGCTTCTTTCTCGTCCTGCTGCACCACCCAGGCTTTGCACTCGGCACAGCGGCGCAGCAGGTAGTGCAAGTCTGCGGGAGTAAAGTCGGTGTAGCGGCTCAGTTGGGGTCGATCTTCCAAAAACTCAAATAGGTCGGCAGCCTGAATCACGCCGTATTTGATCACCTCTGCCAAAGCCGAAGTAAACTCCCGCTGGGGCAGAGTCTGCAATAGCGTTGGATCAATCCACACCAGGCGCGGCTGATAAAACGCCCCAATGAGGTTTTTCCCGCCAGGATGGTTGACACCGGTCTTGCCACCAATGGCCGCATCCACCATGGCCAAAAGTGAGGTGGGCACCTGCACAAAAGGGATCCCGCGCAGCCAAGTGGCGGCGGCAAACCCCACCATGTCGCCAATGACCCCCCCTCCTAGAGCCACCAAGGTGGAGGAGCGCTCCAGGCCAAAGGCTAGGGCGGCGTCGTAGATCTTGGCCACCGAGCGCAGGGTTTTGTAGCGTTCGCCGGCAGGCAATAGGCAGAGGTGGGCGGCAAACCCCGCTTGTTGCAGCCCCTGCAGCAACTTCTCGGCAAAGTGTTTGGCAATGCCGGGATGGCTCACCACCAGAGCCTTGCCGGAAAGCCCTCTAGCTCGCATTTGGGATCCCAACTGGATCAGGCTGTGGCCGCTGGGGCCTTCCGCAGACTGGATGAGGATGTCGTAGGACTCTGTCCCGCTATCGTGAAAGGATCTGCTGGAGAGCTTGACAGGAATCAGACAGGGATCCATGCGTGTCGGTCCTGAGGGGCGGGATCCAGTGTGGCATGTTCTGCTCCCGTCTGCCTGCTGCAGGCATTGTCCTTGGGGTCTGAAAGCCCAGGGGATCCTGCTAGGGGTTGGGGTCAACTGGCTGCGGCTCCGACTGGGGAGTGAGGGTTTCCAAATCCGGCAGAGCTGTTCCCGCCGGCGAGGCCGAGTCTTCCTGGGCCAAGTCCTGCAGGGCGGCTTGGGCCGGCTGAAATTGCGGATCCAGCTCCAGACAGCGCCGCAAGCTGGCCTGGGCGGCTTCTCGCTGGCCGGCCCGCAGTTGAATCAGCCCCAGGGTGTGCCAAAAGGCGGGCCGCTGCGGATCCAGGTGCGTGGCCTGTTGGGCGTCTGCCAGAGCAGGTTCCAGCTTCCCCAGTTTCAAGGCTTCCCAGGCGCGGTTGTTGAGGGCCACAGCATCTTCTGGGGTGAGCTGCAAAACCCGCGAGTAGGCTTGCACAGCTTGTTCGGGATCCTTTAGCTCGCCGTAGAGCAAGCCCAGGGCAAACCAGCCCCAGGGATCCCGTTCGTTGAGGCGGAGCATCTGCTGGCAGGCGGCACGGGCTTCTTCCAGCCGGCCCAGACGCCGCAGGCTGGTGATCTGGCCAAACCAGCAGGCAGAACTGCCGGGACGCTGCTGCACCAAGCGCTGGAAATGCTGCAGGCTGGCCTCATATTGCCCCAACTCCTGCTGGGCCATTGCCAGGGCATAGCGGGCCGGAAAGTGCTCCGGCTTGATCTTGAGGGCTTCCTCGAAGTGGATGCAGGCTTCTTTCAGGTAGCCCAATTTTTGGAAGGCCACGCCGCGGGCGTACCAGCTTTTGAAGTTGTCGGCATCGTAGCGCAGGGCGCGTTCTAGAGCCTTGCTGGCCAGCCGATACTGCCCCAAGCGCAGCAGGGCCACCCCCAAGTTGTGCAGGGTGATGGGATCCCGGCGGCGCAGCCGCAGCGAGCGCTTGTAACATTCAACAGCCGAGCGCAGCCGGTGGCAGTGGAAGAGGGCATTGCCTTGGTAGCGCCAAACCCGCGCACTTCTGGGGTTGAGCTTCAAAACCCGCGCAAAACTAGCCGCTGCCGAGCTGGGCCGACGCAGCCGCCGCAGCACGATCCCACGGGCCAGCCAGGTGCGGGGCTGTTTGGGGTTGTAGCGCAGCGCCTTGTTCAGGCTGTTCAGGGCCAGCTTAGACCGCTTCAGTTGCAGCAGGCGGATGCCGCGATTGTGCCAGGCCAGAGCATCTTCCGGGTTGCTCTCCAGCACCTTGTCGTAGTTGACCACCGCCGACTTGTACTGCCCCAGGCGCCCTAGAATCAGGGCCAGGCGCAGCCGGGTTTCTTCGTCGTAGGGGTTGATGCTTAGAGATCCATTGTAGCTGTCCACCGCCTCGCGGTAGCGGGCCAACTGCACCAGCACATCCCCACGGCGGCTCCAAGCCAGGGCGAAGTTGGGATCCATGTTCAGAGCCCGGTCGTAGGCGGCCAGGGCTTCCGTCAGGTTGCCGCGGCGACGCCAGTCTTCCCCCCGCTCGAATTGGATGTCGGCACTGTTCCACTGAAACAGCCGCTGAATGAACTGCAAAATGGCGATCTGACGCGCTCCTTCTTCTGGCGTGGCGGAGGGGGTTTCGCCTGTGGCAATGCGCAGGATGGCCATCTGGATGGCCCGCAAAAAGGCCTGAAATCCCCGCACCTCTTCATCTTCCAGGGACTCTTTCCCCTCACGGCGGCGGTATTGCAGCCGGAACCGCTGCAGATCCCCGGGGGCAGGGAAGCTGGGATCCAAAAAGTGCATCAGCTCCAAGGCGCGGTACTCAAACAGCACCGGATCCTCTTCTGAGCCAGTAAAATCCAGCAGGGGCGCCTCTTCCAGGGGGCGGGGTAGCTCAGTGGGGGTGTGCAGCAGCGTCAGCAGGCGCTGGTTTTGTCGTGCCGGGGCATGGGGAAACCCGCTGTACAGCTCATCCCTTGGCCAGGGATCGGCAACAAACTCTGGAGAGGCCACCACTCCCACCCAGCGGCATTGTTCGATGGCCAGTTGCAGCTCCAGCTTGCGGTTATCCCCCGGCTGCAGCATCCAGCGGTCAAACCAGACTTTGAAACCCTCGCGATCCAGCCGCTCCGCCAGTTGACGCGCCCACCGGGCTTGCTCTCGGTGGTAGCGCAAGAAAAGGTCGAACTTGTAATGCTCTGAAGACATGAACGCCCGCTCGCTGATCTTCTCCAGCTTATCTTTGCGTTATCGCTGCGCGATGCTTTCACAAACGCAAACGCATTTGCTCCCCATCGGGTCTGGGGCAAGGAGCAAACCTGATGCTAGGCAACGCTTCCGCTCGATTGGTTCTGAATGGCGATGATGACCGGACAGCGATAGGCGATAGTTGGTGCAGGGCTTGAAAGGAGGGAGCACATGCTGGGTGGAGTTTTGGCGATTGCGGCCGCGATTGGCTTGGTGGTCTTGCTGTTGGAAGCGATTCGATATCGCTGCTGGGGATCCGTTCGCCGCTGGCAACCGGCAGTGGGGCTGGGCTTGGTGGCCTTGGCGGCGCTGGGGTGCTGGCTGGGTCAGTTGCCGGATCTGATCCCCCTGGCTTTGTTGTTGGGGGGCCTGGTGGGGGTGGGTTTACTGGGGTTGAGTGGCTGCGGTCGGGCCGGGCAAGGGCTGGTGGTGCTGTTGCTCAGTTTGGCGGCCTGGCAAAGTCTGGCTATCGGCTCCCCCAGTCGCATCGGCATTGCGGAGCAGCATGGAATGCTCTTTCTGTGGGGCTGCGGCCTGGGGATGGGCTTGGTGGGGATCCCTTTGCTGGGGGTCTTGGCCGCAGCGGAAGCCCTGTCGTTGCTGATGGCGCTGGGCCAGGGGTGGAGCGGCATTGCCGCCATAACCTGGGGATCTCGCCTGCTGGAGATGGGATCCCAGCCGGATCTCCCTTGGCAGGTGCTGTTGCCGGTGGGGCTGGCCGCCCTCAGCTTGGTGGCAGGCACTGTGCCGCTCTTGACCGCCGCAGAAGACTCCCCCGGGCTGCTGTCGGCAGTGGGGCATGGGGTGGGGTGGCTGGTGGCGCTGGCGCTGGCCTTGGCCTTGACCCGCAACAGTCTATATCAGGATCCCTTCTGGGCCTTGCTCTACGGGGCAGGGGTGCTGCTCTCGTGGGCCTTGCTTGCCTTGGAGAACCAGACGGGACGGGGGATCCCTGCGCCAGGGGAACCTGCTCATGTCAGCGGGCCGGAGGCTTTAGCCGGTCGCGTCAGCGTTGCCGAGCAACAAGGACGGCTGCTCTGGCGGGCCTGTGTGGGCCTAACGCTGGTGGGCGGAGGAGCGCTGCTGGCGCTGCGATTGGGGGGATCCTACGGGGCGGCCCTCTTGGGGCTGGGATGTCTGGCTTTTCCCAGCCGTTGGGGGGCGATGGCAGCCCTCTTCTTGTCGGCCCGCCCTCTGCTGCAAAACCTGTTGCACCAGTTCAACCTGCAGGTTGCCGGGATCGACCTCACCCAACCCTATGTGTCGGCGGCGCTGTACCTGGGAATGGCGGCCATGGCGCTGGCGGCGCTCATTCACTGGCTATACGGGCCAGACAAACCCCTGCAGACGGGGATCGCCCTGACGCTGGCTAGCCTGGCTCTGCCGGTGGGGGTGGGCTACTTCATTCACGCCCAGCCGCAAGCGGCCTTCCTGTTGGGAGCTTTGATGACTGCTTTGATCCTGGCGGCGCTGCAGCCCATCCTCCTGCAGCAGGAGGGAAGAGGGGCGGAATCTCCAGGGATCCATTCGCGGCAGCGGGACGGAGTCCTTGGTTTGGCTCTGGCCACGCTTGCCATTCTGGGATCCAACCTCAGCCGCGATTGGACGGTAACCGGCTTCCATGCCACCCGCCTGGAACGGGCGCTGGTGCTGGCCGGGGTGGTCGGGATCCTGGCGTTGATTCTCCTGCTCTGGCAAGGCTGGAGCCTGTGGCAATCCAGGAGAATGCGCGCCCCTGCCCGCTGTTCGCGTTAGCGGTGCGGAGCACTCTGGTTGTGCGGAGATGAAACCCGTTCCCTTGGGCACCCTCGGCACCTGGCAAGGGATCCTCGGCCCAGAACAAACCGCTGAGGCTCTGGGCAACCCCGGTGTGAAGGTGATCGGATCCCCAGCTCTGTTGACGTTGATCGAGCGGTGCAGCCACACCACCTTGCAGCCCTTCTACGAGCCGGAGGAAGCGGCGGTCGGGATCCGCTTTGCCTTGGAGCATCGGTCGGCAGCGGTGGCGGGGGATCCCTTGCAGGTTCGGGTCGAAGTCGTGGCCGTGGAGGGAAGACGCATTCGGTTTCAGGTGGAGATCACCCAGCAGGAGCGGCTGGTGATGCAGGGATCCTACACCTGCCTGGTGGTCGATTTGCCCCGTTTTCTGGCCCGCTATGGATTGACCGCGGAGGATCCCAGTCGGTGCTCAAGCTGTTCGCGTTAGCGGGACGGAGTCCTTTGGGATTGCTGCTGGCCGTCTTTGTGGGAACTCTCTTGTTCTGGCCTCAACAGCTCATTCTGCGCTACCGCAAACCCTGGCAGGGCCCCCTTGCCTGGATCTGGAAATGGCACGGCTGGGGAGGCTGGGCCGTGCGGGGCAGCCGCCGTGGCTGGGAATGGCGTTGGGGATCCCTGCGCCTTCGCGGCCGTTGGCCGGTACAGCGGGGAGAACCTCGCTCCCTCGGAGATTGGCCGCGTTATTGGCCCTACCTGTGGAAGCTGGGCAAGCAACTTCGCATTCAATCCTGGCAAGGCGGCGTAGAAATTGGCTTTGCCGATCCAGCTTTGACGGGGCAATGCTTGGGGCTGATCGCCGCTCTACCTCTTCCGTTGGCTCAACACCTGCGCTTGACCTTCACCCGCATCGGCTGGTGCGGACAGGGATCCCTGGTGGTTCGGTTTCGCGGCTGGCAGGTGCTGGGGCCGGCCTTAAAACTGGGATGGCTCGCCCTTTCGCGCCGGTGGGACAGAGTCCTGCGGGCAACCAGGGGGGATCCCCGGCAGAAATAGCCAATGGGAAAGCTGGCCTCAGGAGAAAAGTGCTGTGGGGGAACCGCACCGCTGACGTGGTCAGACCGGCTGCAGCGCCGGGCGGCAATTCAACAGAGGCATGACCCGTTCCCCAAATCGCTGCACATCGGCAACAAAATCCGGGAATGTGAACAGGATCCCATCGATGCTGGTTTGGCCGGCGATGCAATCCAGTTCTCTTGCCACAGTTTCATAGGAACCGATGAGGGTTGGGATCCCCATAAATGCCTCTGCCTGGTAGCTTTTCACGTTCACCCCCACCGGATCTGTGTTGGCTGCCCCTTTCCAGCCCAGCAGGGCCTCGATATCCCCCCCTTCCATGTAGTGCTCTGCAACAGCTTCGGCTTCCGCGTCGGTTTCTCCCATCACCACAGTAAACAAAGCGTAGGTACCCACAGTGCGTCCCACCCGTTGGCCAAGCTCCTTCAGCCGATCGCTCATGCGACCAGCCTCTTCAACGGGAGCCAAGATGAAGTTGTGGTTGCCCATTTCCGCCGTAAAGCGCATACCCCGCTCTGAGTGCCCTGCGCAAACAATCGGGATCTCCCGCGAAGGGCGAGGCTGACAAACGCAGTCTTCCAACTGAAAATACTTGCCCTGATAAGAAACACGCCCTTGCTCCCAGAGCAGCTTCATCACCTGCACATACTCGGTGGCGTAGTCGTAGCGATAGCTGTAGTATTCATCCCCCGGCCACAGGCCCATTTGCGAATATTCCAGCTTGTTCCAGCCGGTCACGATGTTGAGGCCAAACCGTCCTTTGCTGATGCTGTCCAGAGTGACACACATGCGAGCGGCCACAGCAGGGTGGAGCGTAGGCAGAGCCACCGAAGCGTAGAGATGGATCCTTTCCGTCACCGCCGCCAAGCCCGCCATTAGGGTAAAAGACTCCAAGGCGTGATCCCAAAACTGGGTTTTCCCCTTAAACCCCCGCCACTTCACCATGGACAGGACAAATTCAAAGCCATACCGTTCCGCCAAGAGGGTGATCTGCTTGTTCAGCTCGAAAGTTGGCATATATTGCGGCGAATTCACCGAGATGATCCAGCCGTTGTTGGCGATGGGGATAAACACCCCAAACTGCAGATACCTCATCGTCCAGTCCTCTCTCGATAAAGCCCTTGGGGAAACAGGCCAAAAACCCCCTGCCCTATCTAAGTCGGTCAGAGGCGAGGAAATGGTGTGCAACACTACTGGGTAAGCCAGGAAGGGATCCCAAACGATGTGCTCCCCACCGCCAAGGCAACCAGCGCCGGAACAGCCTCGGCGAGCACAACTTTGATTTGAACAGGTGAAGCAAAAGAAGATAAAGAAGATATCTTGGTCTTGGTTGGCCCCGCCCTTGTAGATCCCATCGCTGCTCCGCTGTTGAGGCCAACTTCAGTACTCCACACCGCTAACGCGAATCGGTTAGCTAGGGGAATGGGTTTGGGCAGTTCCCAACCTAAGGGGTAGGCGTGGCAGGGGGAATGCGCAGCTCCACAGCCGTGTCCAGGCGGGAGCGTGGGGGTGGGGCTTCTCCCTGAGCCAGTTCTAGGTATTGGGCCAGCGGGTGATTTTCCTTCCAGCGGGATCCCACCTCAGCAGCCATCTGGGTGACTTGGATTTGATAAAGCTGGGCCAGCTCGGCAGCATTGAGGTTGCTCCGCTCCACCTGATCGCGACTGGCCTCGGCCAGGATATCTACCACAAGGTTGCCTTGCTCATCAAACCGCCACAGTTCCAGGCGGCTGCGGGAACGCAGGCTCAGCTCCGTTGGCGAAGCTGGTCGAGTGAGGACATCGACGCGGGCGATGACGATGGCTTCCAGGCCTAGGTAATCGAAAAATTGGCCCACCGCCTCCGGCTTGCGGCGATCCCACTCAAACAGCTCGTAGATGGGCCAGCCCACCTTCTGCAAAATGGGCTGAATGCGACGGTTGTCCAGGGGCACCACCTTCTCGCCGTTGGGGATCAAGCCCAGACGCACCGCCTCTATGGCCAGGCGTTGGCCCAACAGTTGGGTATGCTCCAACCCTCCCACCCCCAAAATGCCAAGGCGACGGCGGGGTTGAGGCCGAATCGGCACCTGCAAAACCACATCCACAGGGGTCGTCAGGCCCCCTTGCAGCAGGATCTCCTGCTCTGCCTTTTCATAGTCGGGGTGCCACACCGTCAACAGCCAACGCCCGGCTGGGGCTTGGTCTAGCTCAAAAGCGCCCCGCTCATCGGTTTGAATCGGCTGATTGGGGTTCTCCATGCCCTCCAACTGCACCTGTGCCCCCGCCACAGGTTGCCCCACGCTGTTGCTCACCTGCCCCACCAGCCGTGCTGTTCCCTGGGGCTGCCCTCTGTTTTGGGAGGGAAACAACGGTGTCAACCGCGGAATGGGGGTGGCCGGAGCCTGAGCCAGCGCTCCTGAAGCCAGTGCCAGCCAGCCGCAGAGGGCCAGACTGCCTGTTCGCGAGAGCGTTGCGTAGCGATAGCTAATCCTGTGCCGGAGAGGATGAAAGAAGAAAAAAGGCATGGCGAAGGTTGCATCCGGTAGTAGCAGTCGGTTCTATTCTGCTCCGCACCCCTGACGCGAACAGGGCAAGATCCTGCTGCAGGGATCCTCACCCAGAAAAGGGGTTGTTGGCTTGCCATTGTTGGACAAACACCGGCACCATGTTGCGCACCTGCAGCCGAAACAGGCCCGCTGCCGCATCTTCAAACATCGGATCCCCGCCCACATCATCCCGCCCATAGGCTTCGTAGTAGCGGGCCCGATCCCCAGGCCGATCCCTCTGCAAGTCCACCACCACCACCACCCCGCGGCTGCGCAACTGGTTGGGGGTGAAATTGGGAATTTCCACCGGCACCGTCGGGGCCACAAAGCGTAAGGCCGTATTCAGCAGAGAGTTGCCCTGGCGGTTGTAGTCCCGCGAGATCTGCATCTGGGTCAAAAGGATGTAGCGCAATCCCAGGGCATCCCCGATGGCCTTCAGCTTGGCCAAATCGGAGGTGTAGCGCTCATCCCGATCCAACAACGTTAGGCCCTGGGTGAGGGGCAGAAGCGGCTCAAACCGGGGATCCGGCCCCAGAGGCCCCTTCAAGAGCAGTACCGGTCGCTGGGGCTGCAACTCCTTCAGGGCCATGCTGAGGTGGCGGGCCAGCTCATCCGAGTAAACGGGTTCATCCGGCAAAAGGCCAATGCCCTCCGGCTGGCGGGTCGGTTCCCCTGGCGGCAGGCGAATATCCTGAGTGGAGACAAAGCCGGCCCGGACTTCCACCTGGGTGCTGGTCAGCGGAAAACCCGGCACCTCCACATCTACCAAATACAGGCCAGCCGGCAGTTCCGGCAGCACATAAGTGCCGTCGGCAGCAATGCGGACGGTTTGCCTGGGTTGGGTTGGCGTGGCGGCCAGGTGCAAAACCCCGGTCTGAACGGGTTGGCCGGCAATATCCAGCACCCGCCCGGTCACCACACCGCGGTTGCCTGGAGAGGGGACTCCCCCGTTCAGGACCTCTGTCCCGCCGTCGCCAACTTGAGCCTGAATATCCTGCAAACGGCGCAAAGCTGGGATCCCTGCTGCCACCACCCACAGATCCCGCTCCCCCAGCATCACCAGACCCGTCGGCTGTCCCTGCAGCCGCAGCGAGGCCACCAATCGCCCCGTCTGTAAATCCACCAGCTGCAGGCGGTCGCTATCGCGGGAGGTCACGTAAGCCCAACGTCCATCAGGGGAAAGGGCCAGCCGCGTCGGTCGCCAATCCAGGCCAACCCGCTGCAGGGCCTCGCCGCTGCGGCTCAGATCCAGCACCGTCAGGTCTTGGCTGCCCGAGTTGAGCACCACCAAGCGTTGCCGTTCGGCATCCAAAGCCATCGCTTCCGGAGTATTGCCGCCGCGCCAACGGGCCAACAACTCCCCATTGTCTGGGTTGACCACCAGCAAACTGAGGGGATCCTCCCCGGCTAGGCCCACAAACAGGGATCCCCGCTGCGCATCATAGGCCAGCGCCAAGGGGGGGCCGGGCATCGGCAAATTGCGGGCTTGCGGCTGCTCTGAGGGATCGCTTTGGCGTTTGTGCTCCGCACCGCTGACGCGCAGGGGAGCAGCCATCACCGCCAGACTTTGGGCAGAAGGCATGGAGGCGAAAACCCGCCCTGTGACCCCATCCACGGCAATATCCAAAACCCCTGCCGGCAACCCATAAGCCTGAATCAGCTCCCCCGTCAGCAGATCGAGGGCCACCAGCCCAGGGGCATTGGGGCCAGAGGCATAGACCACCTGCCGCGCCTCATCCACCCGCACCACACTGGGGGCAAACCCCACCGCCGCCTGCCACAAGGGATCCCCGCTGGCCCCATCCAGCAGAGTCACCGCCTGCTCCTCCAACAGCCCAACCGCGACCCAGCCCCGATCCGGTACCCCATCGATGCGATCGGCAGAGCTGCGCAACGGCAAAAGCCAATCCCCCTCTGTCCTCAGGCCGTTCCCGTCCGTCGAAAAGTTCTCCACCGCAGAGGAGGAGCCTGCTGCCGGCGAAGGGATCCCTTGCCCCAACACAGGGGATCCCAGCCCCAGCACACCACTCAGCACAACCAGCCATTGCCACCGCATGGCCTTCCTCACTCCACAGCCGCGCCTGCTTTGACTCAGGAGATCCTTGCCCAACCAGCATAGCCAACCCGACCGTCCCCTCGGTGCCGGAAAGCCCAAACCCATTTTTTGACAGGCTGCCCAGACGAACATAGAATGGATATTCGCTGGTTTTGTCAGGATCAACCATGAAGGTACGGCCTTCCGTCCGTCGGATCTGCGAAAAATGCCGGGTCATCCGCCGCCACGGTCGGGTGATGGTCATTTGTTCTTCCAACCCCAAGCACAAGCAGCGGCAGGGCTAGAGGGTCGATGGTGGGTGGGTTCAGCCTGCAACGGGAGACAGAGGCAAAGGCTTCCGACACAACCGAGCAAAACGTTGGCTAGACCTCTCGGTGAGCATGGATCCCAAGACCGGCATCTCTACAGCAACATTTCTCTGAATGAGGATCCCATCTCAGGCAGGCAACTCAATCCTTACTGGGCAAGTGTGTTCGAGTTGGTTTGATTTGAAAGGTACCCCTGACTATGGCACGGATTGCGGGAGTTGACATCCCCCGAGAAAAGCGAGTGGAGATTGCCCTCACCTACATTTACGGCATTGGGCTAACCCGCTCCCGCCAGATTTTGGCGAAGACCGGTATCAATCCGGATACTCGTACCCGCGACCTCACCGACGCTGAGGTGGCCGCCCTACGGACGGTGGTGGAGGGCGAATACCAGGTAGAAGGGGATCTGCGCCGCCAGGAGGCGATGAACATCAAGCGGCTGATCGACATCGGCACCTATCGAGGTCGTCGCCATCGCCTGGGTCTGCCCGTGCGTGGTCAGCGCACCCGCACCAACGCCCGCACCCGCAAGGGGGTCAGGAAAACGGTGGCCGGCAAGAAGAAAGCTCCTGCCAAGAAGTAGTCGCTCGGCTTTGCGCGGAAGGCAAAACTCTTCCACCATCCCGAATCCCAACCCCAAACAGTCGATTGCAAGGACACCTGGATCATGGCTCGGCAGCAACGGCGCGGACGTAAAGTCAAAAAGAACATCCCCAATGGGGTGGCCTACATTCAGTCCACCTTCAACAACACCATCGTCACCATCACGGATCCCAACGGCGATGTGGTGTCTTGGGCCTCGGCAGGTTCTACGGGCTTCAAAGGGGCCAAAAAGGGCACTCCCTTCGCCGCCCAAATGGCAGCAGAAAGTGCGGCGCGTCAAGCCATGGAGAACGGCATGCGCCAGATCGAAGTGATGGTGAGCGGGCCGGGAGCCGGTCGGGAAACCGCCATTCGCGCTCTACAGGCAACGGGCCTGGAAATTACTCTGATTCGAGATATTACCCCCATTCCCCACAACGGTTGCCGTCCTCCCAAGCGGCGGCGTGTCTGAAGGATCCCGCGTTGAGGGCTGGTCGAGCGTCTGTAGGGGGTTTTCTCCAGAGCTACGCCATGCCCCAGCGAAGGTCTGCCCAAGCGTGAGATGACCTCGAAGTTTCATCAGTTCTCCAAACGGATATCGAGCCAGACGGACGGGGCCACTATGATGATTCAAACCAGCCGAACCCTCCTCCACTCTCTCGGCAGCAAAGCGAGCTCAAGCGCTGTTGCTTACCAGACCGAGTGTGTTGAATCTCATCGGGATGATAACGGCGTTCACTACGGCAAATTTGCTCTGGGGCCACTGGAGCGCGGCCAAGGGATCACGGTGGGCAACGCTTTGCGGCGGGTGTTGCTCTCCAATCTAGAAGGGACGGCGGTGACCGCTGTACGCATTGCCGGGGTGAGCCACGAGTTTTCCACGGTGCCGGGGGTGCGGGAAGACGTGATGGAGATCCTTCTGAACATGAAGGAGTTGGTGCTGCGCTCCACCGCTCCCGATACTCAGGTGGGCCGTTTGGTGGCTCAGGGGCCAGGGGAAGTCACCGCCGAGAAGCTGCAATTGCCCAGCGACGTGGAGGTGATCAACCCCCGTCACCACATTGCCACCCTGGCGGAAGGGGCAATTTTGGAAATGGAGTTCATGATTGGCCGAGGACATGGCTACCGCGCCGTCGATTACTCCGACAGCAAAGCGATGGCGATTGATTTTCTGCAGATCGACTCTGTCTTCATGCCGGTGCGCAAGGTGAACTACGCCGTGGAAGCAGCCCGGGTCGGCCAATCTTTGGAAAAAGATCGGCTAATATTGGAAGTCTGGACCAACGGCAGCCTCACCCCGCAAGAGGCCCTCAGCCAAGCCGCCCGCATTTTGGTGGGCTTGTTCTCGCCGCTGCAGGAGGTCAGCTTCGATACCCCTGTGCCGCCCCAGCCAGCCGAGGACAACCAGAAAAACCAGATCCCCATCGAGGAGCTGCAGCTATCGGTGCGGGCCTACAACTGCCTGAAGCGAGCTCAGATCAACACGGTGGCCGATCTGCTGGTCTACACCGAGGAAGATCTGCTGGAGATCAAAAACTTTGGCCAGAAATCTGCCGAAGAGGTGGTGCAGGCCTTGAAAAACCGCTTTGGTCTGACGCTGCCCCGCACCCGCGAAAAGGGCAAGGCGTAGGGTTCAGGTTCCGTCCAAAGTATCGGCACCGCCGGCACGACCGCGTCAAAACCCAAGGATCCCCGAAGACTGTAGGACAAAAGGCAGAGGTTACCATGCGCCACCGCCGTCGTACCCCCCACCTCAACAAGCCCGCCGACCAGCGCAAGGCCCTGATGCGGGCGCTGACCACGGCTCTCCTGCGGGAAGGGCGGATCACCACCACCAAAGCCCGCGCCAAAGCCATTCGGGCCACCACTGAGAAGATGATTACCCTGGCCAAAGAGGGATCCCTGGCGGCGCGGCGACAGGCGCTGGCCTATATCTACGACAAGGATTTGGTGCGCTCCCTGTTCGAGCAGGCTCCTGAGCGCTACCGGGATCGGGCCGGTGGCTACACCCGCATCCTGCGCACCGTGCATCGGCGGGGCGATGGAGCAGAAATGGCGGTTATCGAGCTGGTGTAGCAGGAAGGGATCCATGCCGTACCGTCGCATTGCCCTGAGAATTCAGTACCTCGGCAGCAGGTTCTATGGCTGGCAGCGCCAGGCAGCCCGCCGTACCGTGCAAGGGGTGCTGGAGGAGGCGATTGCGTCGCGGGCGGGGCATCCGGTAACCCTCTATGGGGCCGGTCGCACCGATACGGGGGTTCATGCTGCAGGCCAGGTGGCCCACTTCGACACCACCTCCGGCATCCCTGCGGCGGAGTGGTCGAGGGTGCTGAACGACTGTCTGCCGGAAGATGTGGTAGTGCTGGCTTCTGCTCAAGTGCCTGACTCCTGGCACGCCCGCTTTTCGGCTCGCTGGCGCCGCTACCGCTACCTGATCCTGAACCGGGAGCGACCGGATGTGTTCTGGCGCCTCTTTAGCTGGCAAGTGCGTTGGCCTCTGCAGGTGGAGCCGATGGCGGAAGCCCTGAATTCCCTGCTGGGGGAGCACAGCTTGGAAGCCTTCCGGCGGCGGGGATCGGATCGGCCCCACTCGCGGGTACAGGTGCAGGAGGTGCTCTGCCAGCGGCTGGGGGACTTGATCAGCATTGAGGTGCAGGCCAGCGGCTTCCTCTACCGGATGATGCGGCTCTTGGTGGGATCCCTAGAGGTGGTGGGCCGGGGCCAGCTCAGCCCGGCACAGTTTGTCCACCTGTGGCAACACAACGACTGGAGCCAGATGCGCACCCGCTACAGCGCTCCTCCGCAAGGGCTGTGCCTGACGGATGTGGGCTATGCTGCGGATCCCTTCGGTCAACAGTTCGCCCACTCGCCGCCCTTTTGGGCCTTGCCCACAGAGCCTCCCTCCGCCCTCCGGTCGCCGGCTGCGTTGGCCCATTCCTGCGGTTGATCTGGGCGATCTCCAAGCTTGTCCTGATATGTTTCCTTGACTGCCATGAACAAAACTCCCCTTCCCAACCCCGAGACTCTGGCGCCCCGCTGGTATCTGGTGGATGCTGCCAATCAGCGCCTGGGCCGCTTGGCCGCCGCTGTGGCCACCCTCTTGCGGGGTAAGCACAAACCGGACTTCACCCCTCACCTGGATACGGGGGACTATGTAATTGTGATCAACGCTGAGAAAGTGGTGGTCACCGGCAAAAAGCGCACCCAAAAGCTCTACCGCCGCCACTCCGGCCGTCCTGGCGGCATGAAAGTGGAAACCTTTGCCCAACTGCAGGCGCGCCTGCCGGAGCGGGTGGTGGAAAAAGCGGTCAAGGGAATGTTGCCCCACACCCGTTTGGGCCGGCGGCAATTCACCAAGTTGAAAGTTTATGTCGGGCCAAACCACCCTCATGAGGCCCAGCAACCCCAGGTTTATCCCCTCAACACGATCCCAGGAGCCAAAGCATGACTCAAGCGAGCAGCCAACGAGCCGTTTATTGGGGAACGGGACGCCGCAAAACCGCCGTTGCCCGCGTGCGTTTGGTGCCCGGCACGGGCAAAATCATCATCAACGACAGGCCGGGAGACCAGTATCTGCAGTATCAAGAAGCCCTGCTGGCCAGTGTGAAGGGGCCGCTGGAGATCCTTGGTCTGGAAAACTCCTACGATATCCTAGTGCGAGCCCATGGCGGCGGCGTTCACGGCCAGGCGGATGCGATCAAGCTGGGGGTGGCGCGCGCCCTCTGCGAGGTGGATCCGGCCAATCGCGGCCCTTTGAAAGTCGAGGGTTATCTGAAACGGGATCCGCGCGCCGTGGAGCGGAAGAAATACGGCCTGCGCAAGGCCCGCAAGGCTCCCCAGTACTCGAAGCGCTAGGGATCCCTGCCGTTGTTTTTAGAGGAAGATGTTGATAGACAAGGGTATAGAAACAGGCCCAGAGGAGGAAAGGGTTATGCCCAAGAAAGGATTGCACCCGCAGTGGTATCCAGAAGCCAAAGTCATCTGCAACGGCGAAGTGGTGATGACGGTGGGATCCACCAAGCCGGAGCTCAAGGTGGATGTTTGGTCGGGCAACCATCCCTTTTTCACCGGCAGCCAGAAGATCATCGACAGCGAAGGCCGGGTGGAGAAGTTCATGCGCAAATACGGCATGAGCGGTGGCAAAAAGGCCAAGTAGAGGTTCCCCCATCTGGGTGTGGGCAATACTTGGATTCCTGGGTATCGCAAGTCTATGGCTTCTGCTCAACTGATCGACCAGCTTAAGAATGTCGAAGCCACCTTTCAGGAGCTGACGGTGCGCTTGGCCGATCCGGACGTGGCCACGGATCCCGCTGAGCTGCAGCGGATTGCCAAGGCCCGCTCCTCCTTGGAGGCCACCGTCCAGGCTTTTCACGACTGGCAAAAGCTGAATCGCGATCTGCAACAGACGGAAGAACTTTTGCGGGAATCGGCCTCCGACCCGGAGCTGGAGGCGATGGCAAGAGCGGAACTTGAGCAACTGCGGGCCCGCCAAGAACAACTGGAGGAAAAGCTCACCCTGCTGCTGCTGCCCCGGGATCCCAACGACGACAAGAACATTATGTTGGAGATTCGCGCCGGCACCGGTGGGGAGGAGGCGGCGCTGTGGGCGGCGGATCTGGCCCGCATGTACACCCGCTACGCCGAAAAGCTGGGCTGGTCGGTGCGTCTGGCGAGCCTCTCGGAAGGAGAGCTGGGGGGCTACAAAGAGGCGATCCTGGAGATTCAAGGGGATCAGGTGTACAGCAAGCTCAAGTTTGAAGCCGGCGTGCATCGGGTGCAGCGGGTGCCCGTTACCGAAGCGCAAGGCCGTGTCCACACCTCGACGGCCACGGTGGCGGTGATGCCAGAGGTGGACGAGGTGGAGGTGGTCATCGACCCGAAAGACATCGAAATCAAAACGGCACGTTCTGGGGGGGCAGGCGGCCAAAACGTGAACAAGGTGGAGACGGCGGTGGATCTTCTCCACAAGCCCACCGGGATCCGGGTGTTTTGTACCGAGGAGCGTTCCCAGCTGCAGAACCGCCAGCGGGCCATGCAGATTTTGCGGGCCAAACTCTACGAGATGAAGCTGCAGGAGCAACAGGCCTCCATTAGCTCTGCTCGGCGCATGCAGGTGGGAACGGGATCCCGCTCGGAAAAAATTCGCACCTACAACTACAAGGACAACCGCGTTACCGACCACCGCCTCAACCAGAATTTCCCTCTGCAGCCCATCTTGGATGGGGAGCTGGACGACTTGATCCAGGCTTGTATTGGCCTTTACCAAAAAGAGCTGTTGGCGGAGCTATCCTAGGCCAAACTGAGTTACCGCCAGCGAATGGGATCCCTTCTCGAGGACCTTTCCTCTGCCGAGCTAGCGGTAGAATAAATACCCACGTCGAGTGCCTAAACCCCCATGCTGGCCGAATACCGCCAACACGCCGCTGCCCGCGAGGCCCAAGGGATCCCGCCGCTGCCCTTAAACGCTGCCCAGACCAGCCAGGTGTGCGAGCTCCTGAAGGCCCCGCCTGCCGGCGAAGAAGCCTTTTTGTTGCACCTCTTAACAGAGCGCGTCCCGCCGGGGGTCGATGAAGCCGCCTATGTGAAAGCGGGCTTTTTGGCCGCTGTGGCCAAGGAGGAGGTTGAATCCCCGTTGATCACTCCCCTGCGGGCGGTGGAGCTCTTGGGCACCATGCTGGGGGGCTACAACGTCCAGGTTTTGCTGGATCTGTTGCGGGATCCCCGGAGTGAGATTGCAGCGGCAGCAGCCCGCGCCCTCAGCCACACCCTGCTGGTTTTCGATGCCTTTCACGACGTGCTGGAGCTGAGCCAGTCCGGCAATGCCTATGCCCAACAGGTGATCGAGTCCTGGGCCAAGGGCGAATGGTTTACCGCCAAAGCTCCCCTGGCCGCAGCAATCACTGTAACAGTGTTCAAGGTTGCCGGCGAGATCAACACCGATGACCTTTCCCCCGCCGCCCACGCCACCACCCGCCCGGATATCCCCCTCCACGCCCAAGCCATGCTGGAGTCCCGCGCTCCAGGATCCCTGGTTACCATTGCCGAGCTGAAGCGCCGCGGCCATCCCGTTGCCTTTGTGGGGGATGTGGTGGGCACCGGCTCCTCCCGCAAATCCGCCCTCAACTCACTCCTCTGGCACATCGGCCACGACATTCCCCATGTGCCCAACAAGCGGGCTGGGGGAGTGATCCTGGGGGGCACCATTGCGCCCATCTTCTTCAACACCGCCGAAGATGCCGGGGCCTTGCCCATCCAGTGCGATGTCTCCCGCCTGGAAACCGGCATGGTGGTTACCATTTGCCCCTACGAAGGCGTGATCCGCTCTGAGGCCGGCCAGGTTCTCTCCACCTTTTCCCTGCGGCCCGTGACCCTCCCCGACGAAGTGCGGGCGGGGGGACGTATTCCCCTGTTGATTGGCCGTGCCCTCACCGACAAAACCCGCCAAGCCTTGGGTTTGCCTCCCTCGACCTTGTTTATCCGCCCCACTCCCCCGGCAGACACCGGCAAGGGCTATACCCTGGCGCAAAAAATCGTGGGCAAAGCCTGTGGGCTGCCGGGCGTGCGCCCGGGCACAAGCTGCGAGCCCCTGATCACCACCGTGGGATCCCAGGACACCACCGGCCCCATGACCCGCGATGAGCTGAAGGAGCTGGCCTGTCTGGGCTTCAACGCCGACCTAGTGCTGCAGAGCTTCTGCCACACCGCCGCCTATCCCAAGCCGGTGGACATCCAGATCCACAAAGAGCTGCCCGACTTTTTCGCTTCCCGCGGGGGCGTTGTCCTGCGTCCCGGCGATGGCATTATCCACTCCTGGCTGAATCGCATGTTGCTGCCCGACACCGTGGGCACAGGGGGCGACTCCCACACCCGCTTCCCCTTGGGGATCTCCTTCCCGGCGGGATCCGGTCTGGTGGCCTTTGCCGCCGCCATGGGGGTGATGCCCTTGGACATGCCGGAATCGGTGCTGGTGCGCTTTAAGGGGGAACTGCAGCCGGGGATCACCCTGCGGGACATTGTCCATGCCATCCCCTACGTGGCCATTCAGAGGGGGCTGCTCACCGTTGAGAAAAAAGGCAAGAAAAACGTCTTTGCCGGGCGCATCATGGAGATCGAGGGCCTGCCGCATCTGAAGGTGGAGCAGGCCTTCGAGTTTACCGATGCCTCGGCAGAGCGCAACTGTGCCGGCTGTACCATCCAGCTGAGCCTCGAGACGGTCTCAGAATATCTGCGCTCCAACGTGGTGCTGCTGAAAAACATGATTGCCCGCGGCTACCAGGATGCGAGAACCTTGCTGCGGCGCATCGCCAAAATGGAAGCCTGGCTGGCCAGCCCCACCCTCCTGGAGGCGGATGCCGACGCTGAATACGCCGAAGTCATCGAAATCGACCTCAGCACCATCACCGAGCCAATTGTCTGTGCCCCCAACGATCCCGACAAGGTGATGACCCTGAGCGAAGTCCATGCCCAACACGCCGCCGGCAACCCCGATACGCCGATCAAGATTGACGAAGTTTTCATCGGCTCCTGCATGACCAACATCGGCCACTACCGCGCCGCCGCCAAAATCCTGGAAGGCCAAGGGCGGGCCAAGGTGCGCCAATTCTGGATCTGTCCGCCCACCCGCATGGATGAGGCACAACTGCGCTCGGAAGGCGTATACGGCATCTTTGCTGCCGCCGGGGCCAGAACGGAAATGCCGGGATGCAGCTTGTGTATGGGCAACCAAGCCCGCGTGGAAGACGGGGCCACCGTCATGTCCACCTCCACCCGCAACTTCAACAACCGCATGGGCAAAGACGCGCGGGTTTATCTGGGATCCGCCGAGCTGGCCGCCGCCTGCGCCCTTTTGGGCCGGATCCCCACCCCTGAGGAGTACCGAGAGATCGTCTCCACCAAGATCCAGCCCTTTGCCGGCGAGCTGTACCGCTACCTCAACTTCCACGAGATCCCTGGCTTTGAGGACGAAGGACGGGTCATCCCGCGGCAGCACGTGGAGGAGCTGTCCAGGAGCCGTTCTTGAGCGAGAATAGGGGCTAGCTGCCCTGATAGCATGGCAGGGATCGCCCCATTGCCCTGGAGAAAGCTCAATGGCCCTGAATCCAAAGAGGATCCGCCGCATCCACCGCACCCTTGCCCCCATCCTGGCCCTGCCGTTGGTGGTAACGGTGCTGACGGGATCCCTGTATCAAATTGCCCGCCTTAACGAAAACTTCGACTACTACTGGCTGATCCAAATCCACAAAGGGCAGTGGGGCCCCCTCGACCTGCAAGCGGTTTACCCCTTCTTAAACGGACTGGGGCTGCTGGTGATGGTGGCCACCGGTCTCAGTATGTGGTTACCCACAAAACTCCATCGCCGCCCCAAACATACGGAGTCCCAGAGGGTTTTGGATGGATAAACCTGTAGGGTAAACACCTAAGAAACATTCCAGAAAACCCTACATTTCCCGGAACGGATTTGACTACACTAGAAGCATAGAGGTTTTGCTTGCACCTCTAAAGTTGAGCCCCAAAAGCTAAGCTCCAAACTCGAACTGGAAGTCAAAAAAGCAAAGTAATAGAGGAGGAGGATGCTCTATGGCTCTTGTCCGCTGGGATCCATTTCGGGAAATTGACGAAATTCAACGGGAAATGAACCGGATGTTCGACCGGTTGATCCCTCGCACCACCGAGGCCGACGGCTTTGCCTTCATGCCGGCAGTGGAGATGCACGATGATCCCGAAACCATTACCCTGAAGCTGGAGCTGCCCGGCTTGAACCCCAACGACTTGGATATCCAAGCGACAGCCGAAGCGGTCTCCATCACCGGGGAACGGCGATTTGAGAAGCGCTCTGAAGACAAAGGGGTAACCCGGACTGAATTCCGTTATGGGCGCTTCCAACGGGTGATCCCACTGCCGAACCGGATCAAACACGATCAGGTGAAAGCCGAATACAAAGATGGGATCCTCACCCTCACCTTGCCCAAGGCAGACTCTGAAAAAGCCCAAGTGGTCAAAGTGAGCGTTGTCTCCTGATGGGCGTAGCTGAAGCTGCTCTGAGGTTAGGCAATTTTCCATGAGGAAAAAAGATCCCATAGGGGTAGGCTCATCGCCTACCCTTTTTTAGTCCTTTTTTGCGTTTTGGTTTTTCAGCTTGCGCTCATTTCAAGCAGGAATAAATCGGGTTCGCTGCAGGGATCCCCAGCTCTCCCTACCGAACTCAACTCAACTCGATTTGACTTTTGCCCGCCGCTTTGGATAGGGTTTGAGTGCGCAACGGAGCCAAGGTTGAGAGCATGGCCAGCGTTACCTACGAACACGTTACCAAGCGCTACAGAGACACCACCGCCGTCCATGACCTGAACATCACCGTCGAAGACGGGGAATTTCTCGTCTTTGTCGGCCCCTCCGGCTGCGGCAAAACCACCTCCCTGCGCATGTTGGCCGGGTTGGAAGAGGTCAGCGCCGGCTCCATCTACATTGGCGATCGACGGGTGAACGATGTCCCCCCCAAGGATCGGGATATCGCCATGGTCTTCCAATCCTATGCCCTCTACCCCCACATGACCGTGGCCGAGAACATGGCCTTTGGCCTCAAGCTGCGCGGCCTGCCACGGGCGGAGATCGAAAGCCGGGTTAGGGGGGTGGCCAAGCGCCTTGGGATCGAACACCTGCTCAACCGCAAGCCCAAGGAACTTTCGGGTGGGCAACGGCAGCGGGTTGCCGTCGGGCGGGCCATTGTGCGCAATCCGGCGGTGTTTTTGATGGATGAGCCCCTCTCCAACTTGGATGCCAAGCTGCGGGTACAGGCGCGGGCCGAGATTAGCAAGTTGCACATGCAACTGGGCACCACCTTTATCTACGTTACCCACGACCAGGTGGAGGCCATGACCATGGGCAACCGCATCGCCGTCATGAAGGATGGCCGCCTGCAGCAGGTGGATACCCCCCACACCCTCTACACCCGCCCGGCCAACCTGTTTGTGGCCGGGTTCATCGGCAGCCCCGCCATGAATTTCTTCCAGGCCAAGCTGCGGGAGCAGGAGGGCACTCTCTGGGTGGATACCGGCGCCTTCCGCGTGGCCATCCCGCCCCACCAGGCAGAGCCCTATTGGCAATACGTCGGCAAGTCGGTCATCTTCGGCATCCGCCCGGAAAACATCCACGATCCCCACTACCAACCCCCAGGGATCCAACCTGCCCCGGTGCGGGCTAAGGTCTCGGTAACGGAGCTGGTGGGCCATGAAGTAATCCTCTATCTCAGCACCAGCGACCGAGAAGGGATCCTGGCCGAGCAGGAGTTTATTGCCCGCGTGGATCCCCGTACCCAGCTGCGCGTCAACCAGTGGGCGGAAGTGATCTTCGATATGGATCGCTTCCACCTGTTCGATCCCGAAACCGAGCAGCGCCTGGGTTAAACCCTGGAATCGCTTTAGAATCCTAATCAGTCCTACAGAGGCAGGGATCCCTATGCCGGAGCAATCGACGTCCCGCTTGGTTCAGGCGCAGTTTGACGAATTTCCCTACCCGAATGTCCCGATTGAGCAGACGGTTACGGATAACTTCGCGCTGTTTGCCAACAGCCTCACCACCGCTTACTATCGCCGCAACCGCAAGGTGGTCAAACCCGAGGGCAAAGTGATGCTCAACGCCGGCTGTGGCTCCGGCTGGGAGACCCTCGTGCTGGCCACGGCCAATCCGGGTGCCACCTTCGTCGGGGTGGACATCTCGGCAGAATCCCTGAAAATGGCCCGGCAGCGCTTTGAGTTTCACCAGATCAAAGAGGCGCGTTTCGAGGTGATGGACATCACCGACCTGCAAGCCTTGGGGGAGCAGTTCGATTTCATCGCCTGCAATGACGTGCTCTACCTACTGGACGATCCGGTGGCAGGGCTGAAAGGCATGCGCCAGGTGCTCAAACCGGACGGCATCATCCGCACCAATGTCCACAGCCTTTACCAGCGCCAGTTTATTTTCAACATGCAGGATGCCATGGAGCTGCTGGGGGTGATGGATGAGCCGGCTGCCAAAGCCGTTCCCATCCTCAGGGAGCTGATGGATGCCCTTCACGAGGGCAGCTTCGTCAAAAGCCACTGGCAGGGGGATGCCATCAAAACCACCAATGGGATCCTGGCCAACTTCCTGCTGCGCAGCGACAAAGGCTTTACCGTACCTCAGGTCTTTGAGATGCTCCGCCAAGCCGGGCTGGAGTTCATCAGCATGGTCAATTGGCAGCAGTGGAAGCTGGAGCGGGTCCTCACCAAGCCCGTTCCCTACGCTCTGCGCCAAATCAAAAAGCTCAACCAAGAGGAGCTGCTGCACTTTATCGAGTTAATCTTTCCTAACCTGACCCGCCTGATCGACTTCTGGTGTGGCCACCCCACCGGGGCCACTTCTCCCCAACCCTTCAGCAACGAGGAATGGAGAAATGGCTCGGTACACGCCCATCCCCTGCTGCTGAGGCTCAACGCCAAGGCTGCCTTTGAGAATGCCATCCGCGACAATGGCCCGGTCAACATCAACGGCTGGCCCGGCTCCGAGGGCAACATCACCATCGATCCCTTCTCGGTGCGCTGGTTGATCGATGTTTTTGGAGAAGAGCCTGTTCCTGTACAGGCCCTGGCGGCCAAGGCGCTAGATCTCATGGATTGGACCCCCGAAGAGGCCTTTAACCAAGTGGTGGCCAATCTCAAGTTCCTTGAAGAGCGGCTGGTGGTGCTGTTGGACTCTCCTCTGCGTTAACAGGAGTTGCTCCCCCAGGAGCTGTCCTTCCCAATTTATGACGCCCCCTTATCTCATTCTGGGAGAAACGGTTGAGGTATGGGTGCAGTGTCCCAGTTGGAATTGCAATGGCCACACACGCTGTCCCACCTAAGGCTGGGATCCGGATCCCTCTGAGTCTGCTTTGAGTACCCTGATTTGCTCGGCCCGAATGGCCGCTGGGATCCGCCCTTCCGCATCGACGTTGACGGCGAACCGAACAGTGCCTTCCATTTCCACCGCATCGCCTGGGCGCAGATCCAGCCAACTGGCAGAACGGCCAAGGCGGGTCACTTGAACATCCTCAGCAGGAACCACCGAGACCCACGTGCCCGCGTAGCGCTCCAAGCTGGGGCTGACTTTTTCCAAGTTGACCCCAATCCAGCCCTCCTTGCGGTTGAGCAGCCGCACCGTCCCAGTTAGTTGGAAAGGCTGTGCTTCTTCCGCTAACTTGATTGGCTCGTAGAGAACCTCTGTATTTAAAGGCTGCAGCCGAGCCAACTCCACCCGCCACCCTTGAGCCTGGCGATAGAGGGTAACCTCCATAACTGCGCGCAGCCGACCCTCCGGCAAAGGCTCGTAGAAGCCCAACTGAGAGCGAAAAGGGCGAAACCGGGGATCCTCCCGATCCGGCTCTGTTAAAAATCGTTGCAGCTCCTCGGCAGTGAACTGGAAACGCAAAGTCGGCACCACCGCTTCTGGCTTCAGGATTGCCTCCACCCGGAAAATGGCCGTATTGCCCACCGCTTGAATGGGGGTGAGGGTAAACTCCTCCGCTGAGGGCCACGATTGATCCAAGGCCCCCGGAGGGATCCCTTTCAGCAGCCGCGGGGTGAGCAAGGCTTCTGCCGTGGCAAAATCCCGAGCATTGGCCGCCTGGACAAACTCCCGCAGCGTTTCTTCAGCCGTTTTGGCCTGCCAACAGCCCCCCAGAGGCAGCAAAGCCAGCACCAGGAAAAACCACGCTCTCACATCCACACCCTCCCCAATCTCCCTGCAGGTAACAGTCCTAGGGGTTCTCGGTTGGAGATGCAGAATTTTCACCGGGATCCGCTGCTTCTGTCTCTTCTGGGTTTTCCGACTGGGATCCCGAAGCAGCAGGTGGCTTATCCGGCTGCCACACCTCGATCCGCCAGCCGCGGTCTTGCTGGTAGAGGGTGATCTTGACGCGGGAGGTCACCGTGTCCCCCTCCAGGCGCATCCCCACCAACTGCGGGGCCAACTGCTGATAGGTGGGATCCGCCAGATCCGGCTGGGTCAAATACTTGCGCAACGTCAAGGGATCCAGCCCCAGGCGCTGGGCCGCATCCTCCAGCGAGTCGGTGCCCTCCACCCAGACATAGGCCGTCTTCCCGGTCACCTCTTGGTTGCGCACCTGCACGTTCTCCCCCACCATGCCCCAAATCGAAGGCAGGGATCCCGGCCGGAGGGCATTGCTGAAGCGCTCCGTCAGGTAGCTGTCTGCCGTGCCCCAGTCCCCCTTCTCGGTGGCTGCGATAAACGTTTTCACCACCTGGTCAGGAGTTTGCACAGGAGCTGCCTGCGTACAGGCGATCCCTCCTGCCAAGGCGACAGCAGCAATCCAGACGGGGAAACGGCGTACCATGAACATCCCTCAACCACAAGCGGCATCGCTCTCCTAGGTTACCAAACTTTTTCCGCCTTCTCTTCTGCCTGTTCAGGGAAGACCCAGTGCAGCTCCGGCAAGGTGGTAGGATAATTCAGCAGCTTAGTTAGCGAAGCCATGGGGATCCCCACCACTGCCGATGAATGTAACGAGCTGGGAATCTCTCATTGCCTGAAGGCCCAGCAAGCCAAAACCTCGCGGGAGCGACGTGCGGCTTGGGCCATGGCTCTGGCGGCCTGGCGGCAGGGTTTGGATCTCGATCCCAATCATCTCCCCTGTCAGTTTAATCGCCTCCATGCCCTTTTGGCCTTGGGAAGCGGCTACACGGCCCTCCAAGAGGGAAAAGAGCTGCTCTCCCGGCTGTTGACCCAGCGTTACCTAGAAGATCCCAGCTTGGGCCTAACCGGATCCCAGCCCAAGCTCGCTTGGGATCCCCCTCGTCTGGCTTCTGCTAGCAAAAAGGCCCGCCGCTCTTCTAAGGCCGCTTCTGCTTCCCGCCTTGGCCCCCGCGAGCGCTACCTCCACACTCTAGCCCGTTGGCTAGCCCACAACAGCGGAGTCGTTTACCGACCGGAGCCATTGCCCTACTGGCGGCTGGCTGCAGCCATTGACCCAGAGGACTTAGAGGCCCAGATGGTGGTTGCCATGAATGCGGCGGCCCAAGCGCAGCCGGAAGGGCCTTTTTTGCTGCAGAAAATAGCCGACCATTTCCCTGGGCAGAAGGACAGGGCCCTGCAAGTGCTGCAACTGGTTCTAGATCGCTACATTCCGCGGCAGGATCCCTCCAAGGCGGAGTCGGATTCAGCAGAGCAAGAGTTAGAAACGCCTCCTAACGGAGATCCAGCCTCGGAGGCGGTGGCCAGTATGGAAATTTGGACTCAGTATGAGGGGTACAAGCTAAGGCTAGAGCCAGATCTTAAAAGCATTGTGACCTTCGTCCTCCTGGCTCAAGATCGCTGGTTTGAAAGTGAAATCGAGCTGTGTCGGCAAATCCTCAAGCCGGGCATGAACGCCATTGACGTGGGGGCCAACGTTGGGGTTTACACCTTTCTCTTTGCCCGCTGTGTGGGCGAGTCTGGAAAAGTCTATGCCATCGAGCCCACGCCGGGGTGTTTGCAGTGCTTGCGGGCAACTGTTGCTCAAAACCAACTCGATCCCTCTGTACAGGTCGTGGAAGCTGCAGTTGGCGAAGAGGCTCGGGAAGTTTATTTGGTTTGCGAAGGGGCCAGCGTTTTCAACCGCATCGTCACGGATCCCATGTCGGTTGTAGAAGAAACCAAGCCGGTGCAGCAAATTACCTTAGACGAGCTGTGGATCTCAGAGGGCAGCCCCGACATTGATTTGCTCAAAGTCGATGCGGAAGGGGCAGAAGTTCCCGTTTTGAAGGGGGGGAGAAAACTTATCGAGACCTGCAGCCCGGTAATCCTGTTTGAAAACCGAAATGTCGACCAGTTTTCAGGTTTGGAGTCGGCGAAGCTTCTCGCCGAATTAGGCTATCTCATTTATGTTTACAACCCGATGATCCAAGATCTCAGTACCATTCAGGCTTCTGTGCAACTGCCAACTGCGTTAAACTTGGTTGCTGTGCATCCCCGTCGCTTTTCTCTTGTCAGCAAAGCCGGTCTAATCTAGCCGTTTCTGTGGAGTAGAGTAATGCCTTTCCCGATTAGCGAGATCCTCGACAAAGACATGCCTTTTATCCGAATTGTGGACGTGGGAGCAATGTTTCTCGTCGGCGATAACTTCGACAAGCTGGTTCAGGAAGGGCATGCCCAAGTGATAGGATTTGAGCCCCAGAAGGAAGAGTGTGAAAAGCTCAACGCCAGAGCCCTAGCCGAGGCTCCTCGCGCCGACAAAGTGAAGCGGCAATACTTTCCCTATTTCATTGGGGATGGATCCCGCCGCAAGTTCTATTTCACCAATACCGGCTACACCTCCTCTCTTTACGAGCCCGATCAGGAGCTGGCCCAGCATTTTGAGAACTTGGCGGAAGTTTGTCAGGTAACTCGGGTTGAGGAAGTCCAGACCACCCGCCTGGATGATATTCCAGAGCTGGGCGAAGTGGACTTTCTGAAGATGGATGTTCAGGGAGCCGAGCTGGATGTTATCCGGGGCGCTAGAAAAACTCTACAGAGTGTTACTGTTATCCAAACAGAAGTCGAGTACATACCCCTCTACAAAAACCAGCCTCTTTTTAGCGATGTGGATATTGCCCTTAGAGAAGAGGGCTTTCTTCTGCATGGCATGACCAGCAACTTCGGTGCCTGCCTCAAGCCCTTTTCAGCCAGAACCTATCGCCCTTACACCCAAGTGCTGTGGTGCGACTATGTTTACGTCAAAAACTTTATGCACCTGGATCGGCTCTCCCCGCGGCAGCGGCTGGCAATGGCGGTAGTTTTGCATGAGATTTACCTGTCCTATGATCTGGTGGCTTTCATCCTGGGCGTCCATGACCAAATTGCCCAAACCCGCTACAAAGACTTCTACCTGGCCAAAATGTTTGCCGCTCTCAATGTCTCTTAAATTGCTCAGACGAGGTGGGGGATGATCGTCATCGACGGGGTTATCTGGCAGTCGGAAGGGTTTTCTCGCTCTCCACTTTTGGATCAGTCCTACCTGTGGCTGAGCCTCATTGAAGAATGGGTCAAGGCCAAGAAGGCAACGAAGTTTGTGGTGCTCACCCGCGGGCAAACTTGGTTGCCACCGGGAACTTTTTTTTCCGAGATCCCTCGCTTTGCCTTTGCGGAAGCGGATGAAGATCGCGCCGGCCTGCAGAGCGCCTGCGACCAGCTCAAGGCCAGGCTGTTTCTCTCCACCGGCTACACCACCCCCATCTCCACCCCTTCCATCGCCTTCATCTACGACCTAGAAGCAGAGGCCGGCAGCCAATTTCACTCGGAATACATCGAGAAGAAAAATGCCATCCTGGCTGCTTCCCACTACGTCTTCTTCTCCGATGAAGTGCTTGCTGGCTTCCGAACCCACTACCCCGGGATCCCTCCCGAGCAGATGTCGCTAGTCTACCCGGCCATTGAAGGCTGGGCCAAGCCGGCTGCTCCCGATGCCATGGCCGAGTTTCGCCGCAAGTTTCAGTTGACTCGCCCTTTTTTCTTGGCCGTCTTGCCCGAACAGCTGGCTGATTACCGTGGCATCCAGGCTGTCAGCCAAGCTTGGGAGATCCTGCAGGGCCAAAGGCTCTCCCGCACCGAGCTGGTCTTTGCCTTTCCCAGTCCTCTGGAGGTGGATCCTGTCAAAGCGCAACTGCCCCAAAAACAAGGCATTCGCTACCTCAGCCTGAGCAATCCAGAGTTGGCCTGCGCCTATTCCTCGGCTCTGGCGCTGGTTTTCCACTCCACCTTTCGGCCCAGCAGCCCCCTTGAGGCGATGGCCTGCGGCTGTCCTGTGGTGCATTACCGGGATGAGCAGCCAAATGCCTCCGGCTCGGAGTCGGCAACTGCCTCTGGAGAGAAAAAAGATAAGGATCCCTTGCAAAACCCGACAGCCCTGCTCTGCCAAGGCTCTCTTCAAGAGCTGGTTGACGCCTTGCAGCGCATTCAAAGCTACCCGGTACGCTCTCCCCTCATTGCCAAGGGGTTGGAACAGGCCAAGGAGCTGAGCTGGGCAACAGTGGCCGCCAAGCTGTGGGACATTTTCGAGCAGGTGGCTCCTTCGGAATCCGAGGAACCTACTGACCGCTGACCACCAGGTTTTTCCACATCTGCCGATAGGCCCGCTCCAGGGCGCGGGCATGGCTTTGTGGATCCCGCAGGGGCGATTTCTCCATCATGCCTCGCAGGCTGTGGCGCAAATGGCGCAGCCGCTCCAGATCACTGGCCAAGTTCACGGCAATTTCCACGTATTCTTCCGGCGTTTGGGCCACCAGCTCCGGCAGCCCCACGTTGGTGAGGATGGAGACTCCCACGCGGCAGACATGGGCATTGCCTGCCAAGACCACCACCGGCGCACCGCCCCAGAGGGTTTCACAGGTGGTGGTGGTGCCGTTGTAGGGGAAAGGATCCAGGCCAATGTCAATCTCGCTGTAGATCTGGAGGTGCTCTGGAATGCTGCGGCGATCTCCCACCAGGTGCACCCGCTGCCGATCCACCCCGTGCCGCTCGAAGTGCCCCCAGAAGATCTCGCAGACGCTGCGGTCGGTGTAGCGCATGTTTTTGAGCAGGATGCGGGCGTTGGGCAGCCGCTTGAGGATCTCCGCCCACACGGCCACCACGTTGGGGGTAATTTTGGTGGGGTTGTTGCAGCAGCCAAAGGTAATGTAGCCGGCAGACAGAGCCGGTAGCTCGGAAACCGGCGGAAAGATATCTATAGGGTTGTAGCAGAGAAAGCTTTTAGGCAGGCGCATCAACTTTTCTGTGTGGTACCTTTCCGTCATGCCCGGCGGGTCGGCGTAGGCATCGGTGATGCGGTAGTCCACCAAGGTCAGGCCAGTGGTGTTGGGGTAGCCCAGATAGGTGGCCTGGAGGGGGGCAGGTTTGAGGGCCAGCACGCCCAAGCGGTTGTAGGCCGTATGGCCGGCCAGATCCACCAAAATGTCGATCTTGTCCTCGTGGATGAGGTCGGCCACCTCCACATCGGAGCGGATCTTGTGGATATCTCGCCAGCCGTCAGCCTTTTCCTTCATCCGCTCCGTCACGATGTCCGAATACGGCCCGTTGGAATAGCAGTAGATCTGGAAGCGCTCGTGGTCGTGGTGGTTATAGACATGCTCAAAAAACATGCTCACGGAGTGCAGCTTAAAATCTCCGGAGATGTAGCCGATGCGCAGAGGCCGCTTCAGATCCCGATCCCGGTGGTAGGGCCGCCGCAGATGGGCCACCGAGGCTTGGGTGGCATCCCCCCACTTCTTGTGCTCCCGCAGGGTCTCTTCGGGATCGAAATCGGGGGCGTAGTGCAGGCCCATGAGGATGTTGCCGTGGAAAGCGATCACCCCCGGAGCCAGCTTGGCCGACTTGCGGTAGGCTTTGATGGCCTCCTCGTGGCGGCATTGCTGGAGGAAGGTGCCTGCCAACCCTGCATAGGTGGAAGGATCCTCGGGGTTGATCTCCAGGGCGCGCTGAAAAGATTCCAGCGCCTCGGTTAGGCGGTTCAGCTCTTTGTAAACGGATCCCAGGGCCCGGTGAACATCCAGGAAGTCCGGCTTGAGGCGGGCCGCTTCCTGCAAAACCGGCAGGGCCTCTTCGTTGCGATGCTGACTTTGCAACAACAGCCCCAAGTTGCAGTAGGCCTCCCCCAACTCCGGGTCGTGCACCAGCGCCTGCCGATATTGGATCTCTTCTTTTTCCGGCTCGTTCAAGTGCCGATAGGCCAGGCCCAGGTTGTTGTAGGCCAGGGCAAAGTCAGGCTTGTACTCCAGCGCCTTCTCCAGCAGGGGGATGGCCTCCTTAAACCTTAGTTGATCCAGCAGCAGACACCCGGCCTCGAAGTAGGCCTCGGCCAGGTTGGGCCGCACACCCAGAGCGCGGCTGAGGTGGGCCATGCTATCGGCCATGCCGCAAGGGAACACCTTGCGCAACCCGCGATCCGACAAAAAACCCGCCAAGCCCCGGTAAGCTTCGGCATATTCAGGCTGCAGGCCAATGGCCACATGGTAGTAGTCCAACGCCCGTTGCGGCTGCTTCAGCTTGCGATAGGCTGTGGCCAGGTTGAAGTAAACCCGCGGGCGATCCGGCTGCAGCGCCAAAGCCGCCCGATAGGCTTCAATGGCCGCCTCCGGCTGTCCCTGCTCCAGCAGGGCGGTGCCCAGGTTGATGTGAGCTTCCACCAAGTGCCCATCCAGCTCCAGCGCCTGGCGGAAAGCAGCAATAGCTTCCTCCCAGTTCCCTTGCTCTGCCAAGGTCAAGCCCAGGCCATTGTGCAAGGCCGCTTGCTGCGGATCCTGCTCCAGGAGCTGCCGATAGAGCTCAGCGGAGCGCTCCAACTGCCCGGCCTCGCGGCAGAGATCCGCCAACTGCTGCGCCCGTTCGGGGGTAAGCTCGGCTGCCAGGGCTTGCTCCAGATGCTCAATGGCCGTTGCCAGCCGCCCTTTTTGCCGCTCAATGTGGGCCAAATCTGTCAAAATCTGAGGATCTTGGGGCTGCAGGGCCAGGGCCCGCCGGTAATACAGCTCAGCCTGGTCGTACTGGCCCAGCTGGAAGTGGCAGAGGCCCAGGTTGAAGAGGGCCTGCAGGTGATCCGGCTGCAGCGCCACCGCTTGGCTGTAGCATTCGATAGCTGCTTCCAGCTTGCCCAGCGCCTGGTACACCGCCCCCAAGTTGCTGTGAAAGGCTGCCTGCTCTGGCCGCAGCTGAGTGGCTTTGGCCAGGTGAGCTGCCGCTTCCTGCAGCCGGCCCGTTTGGTAGCAGAGAATGCCCAGAAAGTGTAGAACATCAGGCTGCTCCGGCTGGAGAGCCAGCACCTGCCGATAGGCCCCTTCCGCCTGCTGCAGCTCCCCTGCCTGATGGTGGCGGGTTGCCGCTTCCAAGGTGGCTACAAGGGCATCGGGTGTCACTTGGCCTGGATCCCTGGGTTTCACGACTCCTGATTCTATACCTAATCTGGGTTGCGTGAGAAAAAAGCGGGCCCGCCTGCACAGGCCCGCCAGCTGCTGAGGCAGCAGAGCGCCAATTAGCGCGGGACAGTGAAGGTGATGTCCAGCCGTGGCCCGCGAGCCGTGGTGATAGGGCCAGCACCCGTACCCGTGGCCGGCTCTTTGTCGAACTCGGCGCGGCAAGTACCACCTGCCCCTTGGCTGATCTCCAGACCCGCCGCATTGGCCGGCGTGCCTGCCACCGTGTCGCTGGAGGTAAAGCTGACAGTGAAGGTGGCCGAGTAGGAGAAGGTCTGGTTGGGGATAACCAGGGTCAGGTTGACCGGGCCAGTGAGCTGACTGTCAGAGGCACTAAAGGTGACTTGGGTCAGGTTTTGGTTACCTGTAGCACTAACCGTCGGACCGGCAAATGTGAAGGAAGTACTAATTCCAAGGCCACGTATCTCTAGGATACTCTGCGTAATGGTAGTCTGATTAGTGGGTAGGAAAGCAGTAAAGGTGCTTCCTGCAGCACTGAAGCTTACCGTAACTGGGTTGGTGGCCAGGAGGGTAATCGTGAGCGTGGCTGGGAAGCTGGTGTTAACTTGATAGGTGCTTGCACTAGCAGTAGTATTCTGCTGGTCAAAAGTAAGCGTAACGGCCCCAGTGAACCCTACTGCCACAGGAGCAACCGCGTTAAATGCAGGTGCTCCAGAAGCACTTGCAGAAGTTGTGGTGATAAAGGAAGCAGTTAAGGTGGGGAATACTGCCGTGGCCTGGTTATTCCACACCTCCTTGGCACACTGCAGCCGCACCTGGTAGAAGCCGGAGCCTGACACCGCCCGCTGCACCCCAGGCCCCACATCCGCTGTGCGCGGCCCAGCAGAGACATCTCCACCCAGCACGTTGCCGTTGATGCTCAGGGCAACAAAGGTGGGGCTGGAAGCCGGCGCAAAGAAGTCGCTGGACACCACGTTGTCGGGCGCACCCAAGGTCACTTCTTGGAACACCACGTTGTTGGACGGCAGGTTGTGCGGTGTCGGATCCAGGAAGAAGAAGCCCAGCCCCCGGTCGCCAAAACCAGGAATGGTGGCCGAGTCGTTGGAGGGCAACTGCACCAGCGTCAACTGCGCCCCCTGCACAATGGCGTTGCTGGGAATGTCGTCGGGAATGGCGAAGGAAAGCACAGCGCGGTAGTCAGTGTAAACCCCCACTGGGATGTTCTCGGCTGCGTTAGCGCGACGAATGCCAAAGCCAACGGGAATGACAGTGGGGTTGGAGAAGACTTGTCCCCCCGGAGTGAGAGCGGCCAGTTGGGTGGGCAGAGCGCTGATGGGGCCAGCAGTGGTGGGAGTGGGAGCAGGAGTGGGAGGTGGTGGCGGCGGAGTCGGGGGAGCCGGTGGGGGTGGTGGGGGCGGGGGCGGCACGGGTGTAACAGTGCCAGTGCTGCTTTCGCCGCAGCCGGTGAGCAACAAAGGTAGCAGCACCACTGTGGAAGCCAGAGACAGAGACCCGAGTGACTTCAGGAGCCACTTGTGCATTGTTCCGTTCATTGTTCTCCTCTTAACCAAAAAAGTGGGGTTCGGCTGAACACTTCCCTTAACTTACCCGATCAACTCGCCCAGGGCAAGCCAGGCCGTGGGAAAGAGCCAATCGAGGAAAGACGCACACGCGCTTGGATAAGCGGCTCGTCTGTTTACTCTGCTTATCATACAAGCCCATTAGCCCGCTTTGGCAAGTACTGCCGATTTTTTCTGTACAAGATCAAAGGTGACGTGGGTCACAGACACCGGGCAGGGTCCCGGGAAGGAGTCGGGTGGCGGCTTCTGGGAGCAAAGCAGGTGGAGCCACCGGAAGAGCAGTCAGCTAGAAATCGCAGGAGCCCCGCACTGTACCCGTAGGGTCAGTGCCGGGAGGAATGCGGAAGTTATGATAGAACCATGACCCAAGTCCTGACCGTCTCCTGCAAGCTCAAGGTGTCCCAGTCGCAAGCCGCCAAATTGGACGCGACTTTGGAGGCTTTTGGCCAAGCCTTGAACTGGGTCAACCAGAACACGCCGGAGAAGATTGTCAACGCGGTCAAACTGCAATCCCTTTGCTACTACGAGATTCGAGCCCGGTTCGGCTTGTCCAGCAACTTGGCCCAACAGGTCTGCAGACGGGTGGCAGGCGCTCGCGAAGTGGCGAGACAGCACAACCGTCCGGTTAAAGAGTTCAAGCGTAGGTTCGTTACCTACGATGCACGTATCTTCTCATTTCGCGAGAAAGACTGGACAGTGTCGCTGACCACGGTGGAAGGGAGAGAACGCTTTGAGCTAGCCATTGGCAACTACCAGCGTGGGATGCTGGCTGGTTCTAACCCCAAATCGGCCACCCTAGTCCAGCGGAAGGACGGCTCCTACTACATCCAGATTTGCGTAGAGAAAAAACCACCCAAGCAACAAGATACCGACAAGGTGATCGGGGTGGACTTGGGCAGGACGGATATTGCCCATACGTCAGAGGGGGACAATTGGAATGGACAGCAGTTGAACAGAGTCCGAGACCACTACTCCCGATTGAGGGCGGTACTCCAACGTAAAGCCAGTAAGGGCACCCGCAGTTCGCGGCGCAGATGCCGTCAACTGTTGCAACGGCTGTCTGGCAAGGAGAGGCGCTTTCAAACGTGGGTCAATCATCGCATCTCCAAAGCTATTGTCTCTAGGGCAAAAGCTACCAACAGCGCTATTGCTCTGGAAGACCTGACAGGGATCCGGGAAAGGGTCAATCAACAGCCACGCAGCAAAGCCGAGCGGCGTAGGACCAACAGTTGGGCGTTCTACCAACTACGTCAGTTTCTGGAGTACAAGGCTCTGCGTGCGGGGGTTGCTCTGATTCTTGTGCCGCCTGCCTACACGTCGCAGACCTGCCACAAGTGTTTGCATATCCATCCCGATCCTGCGCAATCCTACCGCAGTGGCAAGTCGTTCAAGTGTGGGCACTGTGGATGGGAAGGGGATGCGGATTTGAATGGTGCGAATGTGATTGCGCTCTTGGGGGCTGTCGTAAACCAGCCTAGAGGTCCGGGCTTGTTTTGTTCTCTGGTAGAGCAGAGCAGGCTCAGGGCTACTGAAAGCCCGCTCCGTACCGCTTAGCGGTCGGAGCCGGGTAGTTTACAATCCTTGCCCGGCATGGCTTTTGCGGATCCACCTGGAAAAAACCGGAAGATTTGCCTATTTCCTCACAAAAGGATGCTTGATCCGGGGCAGAAGGGTGGCAGGATGAGGAGTGGATGTTTTTTCTGGAGACCCAACCAGGATGGCTACCTACAAGGTCACTCTGATCAACGAGGAGCAAGGCTTAAACGTCACCATCGATGTGCCGGATGACGAATACATTTTGGACGTGGCAGAAGAGCAAGGGATCGAGCTGCCCTATTCCTGCCGCGCCGGTGCCTGTTCGACCTGTGCCGGCAAGCTGGTGAGCGGCACGGTGGATCAAAGCGATCAGTCCTTCCTGGATGATGATCAGATCGAGCAGGGCTATGTGCTGACCTGTGTGGCTTACCCTACTTCCGACTGCACCATCATCACCCACCAAGAAGAAGCCCTTTACTGATCGAGCTTGAATTTCCGTCCTCAACCCCAGCCCCTCTTCCAAAGAGAGAGGGGTTTTTGTTTTGGGTGGCCCAAGGGGGTGTTCGAGCGCTCCGCGCTGCTGAGGCCCTCACCCAGAGGGAGAGGAGAATTGGCAGTGGTAGGATTTCCTTATTCTGTAGTGCTTCAGCAACCATGACCCCTGAGCAAGAGCAGTGGCTGATTCAAGCCATCCAGGAGCTACAAGCCTCCCAGAGAGAATTGCAAGCCTCCCAAAGAGAATTGCAAGCCTCCCAAAGAGAATTGCAGGCCGCTCAGCAGGAGCTGCGCCTTGTCCAACAAAACCAGCAGGTTTTGATTCAAGAGCTGCGGGAAGAGCAGGCGATGTTGGCACAGTTTTTTCGCGAGTCAATGGATCGGTTTGATGAGCGCACCCGGGCTATTGAACGGCGCACGGAAGCTGTGGAACGGCGCACCGAGGCGCTGGAACGGCGCACTGACGAGATGGCCCGAGAGATGCGGGAGATGCGGCAGGAGATTCGGGATCTGCGCCGCGATTTTCTGGAACGGCGTTGACTGCCAACAGACCGAGCGCTCACAGCCCTGCTCCCAGAGGAAGAGAGGGGTTGTGCGAGATGACAAGGCTAGTATGGCAGCAAAGAGACTTTTGGCCGAGACGGTTTATGGCTTTGGCAATGGGATCCGTTTCTGCACCATCAAGAGCTCGCCTGAGTTTGGCGGAATACCTTGCTTATTCGGATGGCAGTGATACCCGCTATGAGCTGGTGGCAGGGGAGTTGGTGCCCATGGCTCTTCCAACCGGACGGCATGTGCAGATTCAAAACTTTCTCAGCCGAGTTTTCGAGGCAGAGATTGCACGGCAGCAGTTGCCCTGGACAGCGATACAGGGGAGCCCAGGGATCCAGTCGCCGCGGGGCAGCCACCGGTGGGATACGGTGCGGATCCCGGATGTGGTGGTGCTGCCTCTGGAGCAGTGGCAGGAGATGGGATCCCGGGAGGCGCTGATCCGCCTAGAGGATCCGCCGCTGCTGCTGGTGGTGGAGGTGGTGAGTGAGTTGAGCCGGGCAGCAGACTACCGGGCCAAGCAAGCAGAGTATTGCGTTTTGGGGATCGGCGAGTATTGGGTTGTGGATCCCTTGGAGGAGAAGGTGAGCCTGCTGCTGCTTCATGAAGGCTGGTACGATGTGCTGGAGCTGAAGGGATCCGATCCGGTATCCTCAAAGGTCTTTCCCAAGCTGGAGTTGCAGGCGGGGGAGATCTTGGCTGCGGATTCGGGTTATTCTGGTAAAGCTACGGGGAGTTAGCTCAGTTGGTAGAGCGCTGCGATCGCACCGCAGAGGTCAGGGATTCGAGTTCCCTACTCTCCATTGAGGTTTTGGATTTGGATCCCTTGCCCCCGATCCCTCTCTCAGGAGGAGAGAAGAGTTAGTGGTGGTAGGATTTCCTTATTCTGTAGTGTTTCAGTAACCATGACGCCCGAGCAAGAACAGTGGCTGATTCAAGCCATCCAAGAGTTGCAAGCCTCCCAAAGAGAGCTGCAAGCCTCCCAAAAAGAATTGCAAGCTGCCCAGCAGGAGCTGCGTCTTGTCCAGCAAAACCAGCAGGTTTTGATTCAAGAGCTGCGGGAGGGACAGGCGATGCTGGCGCAGTTCTTTCGCGAGTCAATGGATCGGTTTGACGAGCGTACTCGGGCTATTGAACGGCGCACAGAAGCACTGGAACGGCGCACCGACCAGATGGCGGAGGAGATGAGAGAGATCCGGCAAGAGATTCGGGATCTGCGCCGCGATTTTTTGGAACGGCGGTAGCTTGGGCCCAAGCGCTCTGCGTTGCTAGTGTAACCATCCCCGGATCCTTCTCCCAGGAGGAGATTTAGGGTGGTAGGATTTCCTTGTTCTGTAGCGCCTTGGTAACCATGACACCTGAGCAAGAGCAGTGGCTGATTCGGGCCGTCCAGGAGTTGCAAGCTGCCCAGCAGAACCAGCAGGTTTTGATCCAAGAGCTGCGGGAAGGGCAGGCGATGCTGGCACAGTTTTTCCGGGAGGCGCTGGATCGCTTTGACGAGCGCACCCGAGCCATTGAACGGCGCACCGAGGCTTTGGAACGGCGCACTGACGAGATGGCCCAAGAGATGCGGGAGATGCGGCAGGAGATTCGGGATCTGCGCCGCGACTTTTTGGAACGGCGGTAACTTGGGCTCAAGCGCTCTGCGTTGCTAGTGTAACCATCCCCGGATCCTTCTCCCAGGAGGAGATTTAGGGTGGTAGGATTTCCTTATTCCGTAGTGCTTCAGTAAGCATGACACCTGAGCAAGAGCAGTGGCTGATTCGGGCCGTCCAGGAGTTGCAAGCTGCCCAGCAAAACCAGCAGGTTTTGATCCAAGAGCTGCGGGAAGGGCAGGCGATGCTGGCGCAGTTTTTCCGCGAGGCGCTGGATCGCTTTGACGAGCGCACCCGAGCCATTGAACGGCGCACCGAGGCTTTGGAACGGCGCACTGACGAGATGGCCCAAGAGATGCG